>CAMPAF010000024.1 GCA_946631535.1 uncultured Verrucomicrobiota bacterium | reverse complement strand
TGTAGATCTTCGCCATGATGCGCGCGACGGTCGTCTTGCCCGTGCCGGGGTTGCCGGTGAACACCATGTGGTAGGAGATCGGCGCCACCTTGAGGCCGGCGGCCTTGCGCTGCTGCGCCACGCGCACGAACGACGCGAACTTCGCCACCTCCTCCTTCACTGGCTTGAGGCCGACGAGCCCGTTCAGCTCCGCGAGCGCCTCCTCCACGCTCACCTCGTTCGTGGAGGCCGGCATGTAGCGGATGCCGGGCGGAGGAGTGCGCGCGAGGCCGGACGCGCCGAGGCCGACCTTGCCCTTCCCCAGCTCGCCTATGTCGCGCATCTCGATCGTCATGAGCTGCTCCTGCGTGGGGTTCGCGATGTCGGCCACGCGCTCGGCCTGGTGCGCCACGGCCTGCTCGAAGAGGTTGCGCACCCAGCGGCCGTTGCCGAACCGGCGGTCGCGGTTGGCCGTCTCGGCGGCGATGAAGGCGCCGAGGTCGCGCTCCACGTCGGGAGAGAGGACGTACTGGCTCTTCTTCGCGTTCATGCGGAACATCGCCGCCAGCTCGTCCGCCGAGTAGTCGGGAAACTCCACGTAGTGGTTGAAGCGGGAGGCGAGGCCGGAGTTGGCGTCGATTAACGTCTTCATCTCCTCGGTGTAGCCCGCCACGATCACGATCAGGCGGTCGCGGTCGTCCTCCATGCGCTTGAGGAGCGTCGAGATCGCCTCCTCGCCGTATGAATCGTCCTTGCCGTTCACGAGCGAGTACGCCTCGTCCACGAAGAGGATGCCGTCTAGCGCGAAGTCGATCACCTTGCTCGTCTGTATGGCGGTCTGGCCCGTGTACCCTGCCACGAGCCCGCCGCGGTCGCATTCCACAAGATGCCCTTTCTTAGACACGCCGAGCGCCTTGTAGATCTTCGCCATGATGCGCGCGACGGTTGTCTTGCCCGTGCCGGGGTTGCCGGTGAACACCATGTGGTAGGAGACGGGGGCCACCTTGAGGCCGGCGGCCTTACGCTGCTGCGCCACGCGCACGAACTTCACGAAGCGCGCCACCTCCTCCTTCACGGGCTTGAGGCCGACGAGACCGTTCAGCTCCGCGAGCGCCTCCTCCACGCTCACCTCGTTGGTGGAGGCGGGCGTGTAGCGGATGCCGGGCGGCACGGCCAGGTCGCTCTGCTCCGACCTTGCCGGATCGGAAGAATCGTCCAGGTCGTCCGCCCTGGCGTCCTTGTCGCCTATCGGGCAGAAGACTGCCAGCAGCATTGCGCCGACGAGGGCCACGGGCCCGATCAGCCGCCCGCACCAGCCGTCAAGCATGTCCATCGCGTGGAGGGCCCACCTGGCCCCCCACACGAGAACGGAGAGGACGGTGGCGTAGGCCAGCGCGCCGGCCAGCGTCTCCGTCCTCACCGCGCATGCGAAGCAGACGATCAGCACGATGTCCAGAAGGCAACCGATCGCCATGTTGCCAACGAAGCCCAACCGCTTCCGCTCCGCACCCATCGCTTAGTCCTCGTCAGAACATGGGCCGGTTGGCCACCTTGCGGATTTCCTGCTCATCCGTCCAGACGATCTCGCCAGTACGAAGATCCTTGAGTATCATCGTGAACTTGTAGTAATGGTCAGTAATCCTACCGGCGCGCGTGACCATGTCGGTGAGCGATCCTGTCAGGTACATCTGCGCAGCCGTCTGCTGACCAGGCCGGATGGCCTTACGCGGATCCGTAAGCCCCAACTGGGACTGCTCGTCCATGATGGCGATGTCGGCACCGGACGTGGAGCGATCCACGAAGCGGAACAAGCGCGAGCGGATGAGCCTCGTGCGCACGGAATCCGTGATGCTCTGCATGTCCACGATCATCTGTGACCTGTTCTTCATCGGCTCGATGTCCAATACAGGACGCTCGCCCTTGGTGGCGTCCAGCACGCCCGGATCCGCGATCAGGGACTCGGCCATCTTCTCCACTGTCCGACGAATGTCCTGCGGCTCGATCTTCGTCGTCAGGGGCGTACGGTCAAGCTCGGACTCGTAGACACGCGGCGCCGTGGCACAACCCGCGAACATGGCAAGCAGTGTAAGGCAGATGCAATTGTTGACTGTAGCGTTCATTTTCTTGATCTCCAGTTTAGGATGTTTAGTGTTGCCTTTTCGTTATCGGGCCGCTCGCCATTCGCGAATGCGGATGCGCGAGGTTACGGCGGCGGGGTTGTTGGCTACGCCAGTCACCGTGACGGTGTCGAGTCCCTGCAGGACCAGCGGACGGTACGTGCGCGTGTCGGCGTCTATCTCCATGCCCTCGGAGTTGAACCAGGCGATTCGATACTGCAGGTGCTGCGAACGCTGGATCAGCGAAGACAACTGGATGTTGACGCGGTTCAGGCCAGACGGCACCTTGTCGTACGTGACGGCAGTGACCGCCACGGAGTTGTGGAGGCGCGTATTGCCCTCGTATATGACCGACCCGCCCGTCTCGTGGTTCATGACGACCGACGTGCCAGCCGTCGTGTGGCATCCAGAGAAGAAGATGCCCGCGAGCATGATGGAAATGATGACAGATAACAGTTTCATTTGCGTTTTCCTTTCTTTCGTTTACTGGACAACGGGGGTCTGGGACTGCGCCGCTGGAGCGGCGGGCGTCTGCACCGCAGGAGCGACAGGCGTCTCTACCGTCGTAGGCTGGACGATAGTCGAAGACGAGACGGCCGTCGAGGCAGAACCGGGTGCCCATGTTACAGTCTGCCAGTTCTCCGTATCGAAGTTCACCCGGCAGCCGCGGCGGAATGCGGCCTCTGCGTAGGCCACCGCCAGCTCGGCACGAAGCTCTTCCTTGTTCTTGTAGTGCTGGAAGCCCTCGGCGGAAAGCTCAAGCGCCACGTTGAACACGGCACCTTCGGAGATATTGACCGTTCCGGTCCACGGCTTCATCCACTGGCGGCTTACGCGCAGCTGATGAAGGCCGGGACGCGCACGGAAGGTCCCGCCGGAAGAGCCGACTGCTGCACCGTCAACCTCTACGGTGATGCCCCCAGCCACGACGCGAAGTTCGTCCTTGACGGGCTTGGACGCATCGACCGTCGTCTCCAGCGGCTTGAATATGTCATCCAGGGTCGTGGTAACGGTGAATGACGCCAGCGCGCCCGATGCGGATGTAGGCGCGCGCCAGCGCGGCCGAGCTGCGGCAAGGTCGGCGCCAGTGTCCTGGACCCACATGTCGATCAGATCGTCGTAGATCGCCATGGCGTCGTCGCTGTTGCCCATAGGGACAGGTCGCTTGTTCACCCAGTTCTTGCCGTACACGCTGCCACCGGTAGTGGCGTCCAGCACCTTCGTAGCCATGCGGAGCGTGTAGATCGTCACGCCGCGGTCGCCGGCCGGACGCCTCATCTGTGACGCACCCACGATAGAGGCCGTGAGGATGTAGTCCGCTCCGAGCATCTGCGCCACGCGCGTCACGCTGCCGCCAGTGAAGAGTCCGGCGATGAGGCCGGCGCGTTCTTCGGCGGTCGTGATCTTGTATCGGTTGAAGGCAGCGCCAATCTCGGCCGAATCCATGACTATGAAGTCCATGCCAGAGACCTCTGCAGCGAGGCGGTCGCGTATGCCGTCGACCTGATCGTCCATGATCGGCGCCGTCGAGTTGGCATCGCGATATGCATTCGAAAGGTCGTCCTTGGACGCCGTCTTCGTGTGGTTCTTCACGAAAATGGCCATGACCGGCGGCTTGGCCGGAGGAGGAGGCGGTGGCGGCGCAAGCACGGCGCGGCGGACCACGTCTTCCTCTATCTTGACAACGTCAAGGCCTGGATTGGCGGCGGCAACGCGCTTCTTGAACGCTTCAAGATCCGCTGACGACTGGCGCGACTCGACCTCGGACACGGTCTGGACGCCTTGAACCTGGGCCAAGACCGCAGCGCACAGCATTGCAGCGCCCACAAACATTACCAGTTTCGCTTTCATTTTCATTCTCCTTTAGCTTGGATTTGCGGCAACGACAACTCAGAAGTACCCGTTGATGATCGGGAAGAACGAGATGTCGGAGTTCGATATGATATTGACGAGACCTATCTGGAGCCCCTGCAACTTGTCGGCCGTGTTTATCACGCCGATCTGGAGACCCTGGACGTCGTACCCGCCGTTGTATAGACCGATTTGGAACATGTCGCCAGAGTCGATCCAGTTCGCGAGGCCGATCTGCAACCCCTTGAAGTCGCCGCCGAAATAGTTGACGGCACCCGTGTGGAGACCGAGTCCGTCGCCAGCCGCGTAGTTCACGAGCAAATTCGCGAGCCATCCGTTGGCATGGTTGTCCGCCACGCCTACGAGACCAAGGTCAAGTCCATCGAAGTTGCAGCACCTTCCATAAAGGATGTTAAGCCGTAGGCCTCCGACGTCGAAGTCCGGTCCAGGCACCTGGAGTGGCGAGAAGAAGCTCAGCATCGCGGGCGTGAAGCCAACGCCCATGACCCGATCTTTCGCAAGCTGGCGGCTGGCCCTTGGCACAGCCTCCTGCGCGCCGACCGGCATCACGCCGGTACCGGAATTGTATACGGGCCTGACGCCCGGCTCGATCTGCTGTACTGTCGCAACGGCCGCACTCGCGGATACCGAAGCCAGCAACAGCATGCTCGTCATCAGTTTTTTCATTTCGTTTTCTCCTTCTTGGTTAATGTTACAACTAAAAAATCAAGTCATGATCAAAGCAGCGAGGGGATGCGCGCCCACGAAGACGTACCCTTCGCTCCGACTGACAGCACCGTAGACGTGGCAAAGCCACGCACGTCGGATATCCATACGATTCTTGTCCCGCCACCAGGCGGCACCGCGATCTCGCAAGCGCGCCCCGTGCGCGCGTTTCGGACAGTGATGCTGTTCTTGCCGGACGGCAGGGCAAAGCGACCGAGATGAACATGTTCGGGCACGGTCTGCCAAGCGCGGGTGTCCGCCTCTGTGATGACGGTGCTTGTGAGGTTGTAGGCAAACACACCCAGCATGATCGCCAAGTTGGCGTAGGTATTGCCCGTATTGACGTGGTTGGCCACCTGCTGGGCGGCGATCTTCACGGCCGCGCGCGTCACGTTGCGCGTGGCGATGCCCGGAATGCGATCCTTGAGGTCGCGGTAGGCAAGCGCCTGCACGTTGACAACAGGGATGCACGATGCCGCCACCGCGCCATCCACCTCGACGGCGATCTGCGAGGGCGGACAGGCTGGCGCGTTGTATATCGGGAAGTCCACGGACCACACAGTGCCTCCGAACGGAAGCGGAATCTTGATCGGCTCGCGCATGTCGATCAGGTTCTCCTCGTAGACGACGACAACGTCCTGATCTCCACCCGCAGGCGCAACTGCAAGAGGCGTGATCGCAGGGCAGATGCGGCCCGCTTCACGAAAGGCGATCTCGGCATTGGACGCATCGTTCTCCTTTGCAAAGAAGAGTCCCATCAGGTACCATGCGAGAGAATTCTCGTACGAGGCTCGCACCATGTCCGCAACGGGAGCGATACGCGCAGTGATCTGACTACTGGCCGTTGCGGCGTTCTGCGCGTTTGCGGCAGCATTCGCGTCATCTTCGGCAGGTGACGAAGATGGCTCCGGCTCTGTGCCGTGCTCTTCCTTCAGCTGTTCCTGGACTGCCGTCGCGCGCCGAAGGTAGACACGTGCGTTGTCATGCTGCCCGAGCGCGAGGGAGTTGACCGCCTGATATTGCAGACCAAACAGCAACTCGAACGCAGGCAGCTCGTAAGGGATAGCGCGGTCGTCGCCCAGAGTGCTTGCCAAGATGTTGCCGGCGATCTGGCCCTTCTTCAGTACGGGGCCAAGGTTCGTCTCCTCGAAAAGCTCGTCAAGCTGCGGCCCGAACACGGCCGAACTGCCGGCGAAGTCGCCATGCAGCATCTTTATGCGCGCCAGCTCGAAGGCCCCCAGCTTCCTGTTCACGGTGCTGTTGGCCATCTTGGTCGCCCTGTCAATGGCTATCGCCCCAGTGCCGAACATCACATCTTGCCGAGCCGCCAGCGCCTCCTGGTAAGAGGTGCGGCAACCGCAAACAATCACCACTGCGGCAGCCACAACGATTATTTCGCGCAATCTTCGCATCGGCTATTCTCCCGCATGAAACTCCACTTCAAGCACGTTGTCATCGCGCAGAATCTCGCGCCCGATCGCGAAACGCGGCTTCCCCGAAAGAGTGCTCAGTATGTTGGCGTTCTTGTCCTTCGCCAGCGTAGCGATGTTGTTCCTCACCCACTGCCGCGTCGTTTCGTACTGCTGCGGATTCACCTTTACCGCCAGCCGACCCTGGGCCGTCGCAGGATCGTAGACGAACTCGAGCAGCTCAACCGTCATGGCTACCGCACGCCCCACCACCTTGCCTTCGCGGATGGCATATTCCGGGAAATCGATCTGCAGCGAAGACGCGGCCTTCACTCCGGCGGACGCCACGTAGTCGTCGCGCACCGACTGCCGCAGGTCGGCCTGAATGCGGCGCGAGAGCGTCAGATCTGCCGATGACGCGTCGTTGAGCTTCAGCACGAACCGGTAAGCGTACTTGTCGCCCGTCTCGCGCGCGAACGATTCTATCGTGTAGGGCCTCACGGCCGGTGCCGCAGGCGCCGCAGGAGCAACCGCAGCAGGCACCCCCACCACGGCGACGGGCACACGCATCGCCTCACGCTTGATCCGCTGGCACAGCGCATCCACCTGTTTGTTGTAGCTGCCGTGGATGTCGCGATACTCAGGACGATAGGACAGGCCTTCCGTACTTACGTAGTCGATTGAGAATGTTGTTCCGGCATGTCGCACATCCACGACAATATTCCACGAACGCGCGTCAAATCGGCATCGCACCACGTCTGGCGCAGTCACAGTCGCAGACCATCTTCGCGCTGTGGCGGCTCTGACGATGACATCTGTCATGTTGCCTCCTGCCGATGCGGCAACAGTCTCGTTGCGCACGTCGATCATCGGCACCCGGCGAACGACACCAAACATAGCACAGCCAGACAAAAGAGCCAGAAGCAGGGGTGCAAACACCTGCCAAATACCTTTTGCAAGATTTTTCATGACGCACATTATACCATAAGAGGTGCGTGCTATTCCCCTTTCTGACAAAGAACCACAAAAAATTATCGCGTACTGGTCAGTTGCCGATTCCGAGCTTGTTGAGGCGGTAGTTCATCATGCGCGGCGACACGCCCAGCTCGCGCCCGGCGGCGCTGCGGTTGCCGTTGTGGCGCAGGAGCGCGTCCTCGAGCACGCGCTTCTCGAACGCGGCCAGCTGCTCGTCGAGCGTCTGCGTAGCGTCGGGCCTGTACGGATCCTCCGCAAACTCCGGCGCCTGAAGCGATGGAGGCAGGTTGTACCCGTGCACGCAGTCGTCCGTCGCGGTCAACACCGCGCGCTCGATGCAGTTCTCCAGCTCACGCACGTTCCCGGGCCACGAGTAGGACTGCAGCATGCTCACCGCAGGCGGCGAGATGCGCGTCACCTGCTTGCCGTACTTCACGTTCATCTTCGACAGGAAATGCTCGGCCAGCAGCACTATGTCGCCCGTGCGCCTCGAGAGGTCCGGCATCGCGATCGGAAACACCGACAGCCGGTAGTAGAGGTCCTCGCGGAACATCTTCTTCGCCATCAGGTCCTCGAGGTTCCGGCTGGTCGCCGCGATGAAGCGCACGTTCGAGCGCAGCTCCTCGTTCGAGCCAATGCGCGAGAACGTCCGCTCCTGCAGGAAGCGCAGCAGCTTGATCTGTATCGGGACCGACAGGTCGCCGATCTCGTCGAGGAACAGCGTACCTCCGTCCGCCGCCTCCGCGCGCCCGATGCGGCGCTGCGCCGCACCGGTGAACGCGCCCTTCTCGTGCCCGAACAGCTCAGACTCCACCAGCGACTCCGGCAGCGCCGCGCAGTTCAGCGTCACGAACGGCTTGTCCTTGCGCATGGAAAGGCTCTGGATCGCCCGCGCCACGAGCTCCTTGCCCGTGCCGCTCGCGCCGCGAATAAGCACCGTCGCCTCGCTAGGCGCGACCTGGCGTATCTGCTCGTACACGGCGCGCATCTCGCGGCAGTTGCCGATCAGGTCGCCCGGATTGTTCGCCAGCATGTCGCGCAGCCTGCGGTTCTCCTCCACCAGCGCCTGTCGCTCAGCCAGCTCCTCGCGGCACACCGCCGCCGCCTCCGCCGTGATGTTCGCGATGATCTCCAGCAACGCCACATCGCGCTCCAGGTCGGCCGCCGCCGCCGTCCCCGGCTCGTTCAGGCGGTCGATCGACAGGGTGCCGATCACCTGCCCGAGATGCACCAGCGGCACGCAGATGAACGCGATCGGACGCTTGTCCGTCCTCGCCCCCGTCCTGTTGAGGAAACGCCTGTCGGCATGGATGTCCGGCACCACCTCGCACTTGCCCGTCTGGGCCACGCGACCGGTCACGCCCTCCCCGATGCGGTAGCGCCCCAACGCCCGCTCGTCGTCGTCAAGCCCACGCGAAGCCTCGATGCGCAGCTCGTCGCCCTCCAGAAGCGTCATCGTCCCACGAAGCATCCCCATGCGCCGCTCTAGGATGTCGAGAACCTTGTCCAGCAAGGCCCGCACATTCCGTTCCCTTACGACAACCGAACTGATCTCTTGAATTACCGGTATCTCCGGCGACAATTTCGTGTTCATGGGTCAACATTATACCAAACTTTCGCCCGATTGACAATAAATGTAAGAATTGCCGAATCCGTGTAAAAAACACGGCTTTTATTACATCCAGTGTAAAAGACGGACGTGCCGAGGGACGAGGAAGGCCGGGAGGGCTAGGGCCACCGGGAACGCTGGGAGCGCTGGGAGCGCTGGGAACGCCGGGAACGCCGAGACCACCGGGACCACCGGGACCACCGGGACCACCGAGACCACCGGGACCACCGGGACCACCGGGACCACCGAGACCACCGGGACCACCGGGACTGCCGGGATTGCCGGGAGTACCGGGACTGCTGGGAGTGTTAAGAGTGCCGAAGTCATTGGGATTGTCTGGACCACTTGGATTGTCCATTCCATGTTGGTATTCCCGGTGGTCTCGGCGGTCCCGGTGGTCCCGCCCCCCCTACACCAAGCACCAACCACCAATTTATGCTATACTTCTTGCCCATGGAAATACCGAAGATCAGATACGAGACCGATGACTTTTCCGACATCCTCGCGAAGGACGCCCGTTTCGACTCTCGTGCCTACGACTTTGTCCTTCAGGTGATCGCAGAAGCCTCCGCAGACGCCAAGGGCCACGTCACAGGACAGGAACTCCTCGACTATTTCCGCGATCTCGCCCTTGATGCCTACGGTCCGATGGCCTACACCGTCCTAACCGACTGGGGCATCCACTCGTGCGAGGACGTTGGCACGATCGTGTTCAACCTCTACGACACGAAGCGCATCGGCAAGACGGACAGCGATTCGCCAGCCGACTTCATCGGCGGCTTCGACTTCAAGGAAGAATTTCTAGGCCCATACAAGCCATGAACATCCGCGACTGGGGATACGACGGTCCTGCCGTCCTCGACAAGGGTGCCCTTCCCGCCCGCGTGCTCGGCACGTGGGGCGACTACTATCGCGTCATCTGCGACAAGGGCGAAGGTATCGCCCGCAAGAAGGCGTCCGCATATTTCAAACGGCGCGTCGAGGACAACGCGCCATGCCAGGAGATCCCTACCACCGGCGACTTCGTGGCCCTCCAATGGAACCCCCACGGCGAGAGCCGCATTCTCGCCACCCTTCCGCGTTCTTCGAAGTTCGAGCGCGCCGCCGCGGGCACCTCCGGACGGCGCGCGCAGACCATCGCCGTCAACTTCGACACCCTCTTCTTCCTCATGTCGCTGAACCAGAACTTCAGCGTCCGCCGCCTTGAGCGATTCCTCGCCCTAGGCCGCGCCACCGGCGCGGGCGTGGTGGTGCTCCTCACAAAGAGCGACTTGCTCGGAACGGATTCTGGCGGTGCCGCGCCGTTCCTCGCAGACGCCGTCGCATGCGCGGGAGACGTTCCCGTCTTCGCCATCTCCTCAAGGACCGGCGACGGCCTCGGACAGCTCGCCCCATACGTCCTCCCCCGCCGTACCCTCGCCTTCATCGGCTCCTCCGGCGTCGGCAAGTCGTCCCTCGTGAACGCCCTTGCCGGAGAGGAACTCATGCCGACGCTGGAAGTCCGCGACTGGGACTCCAAGGGCCGCCACACAACCACAGAGCGCGAGTTGATCCGCCTGCCGTCAGGAGCGCTCGTCATCGACACGCCGGGCATGCGCGAAATTGGCATGTGGGAGGCGGACACTGGCATTACCGACTCCTTCGCCGACATAGAGCGGTTCATCGCGAGATGCAGGTTCTCGGACTGCCGCCACGACACGGAACCAGATTGCGCGGTCAAGGCAGCCCTAGCCTCTGGCGAGCTTTCCACGGAACGCTGGCTAGCCTACTGCCGCCTCAAGGCGGAAGCAGCGCATGAAGAGACCAACCGTACCGAATCGTCACACCGGTACCGCAAGTAGCCCCACACTACTTGTTCCGCCCACTTGCAGGCAGTTCACCCGTCACGTCAAGTATCCAGGCTGTGTCGGCCCAGTTGGGATGCTCCCTATCCTTGAAAACCTCCTTCAAGATGGGCTTCTTCACGTCCTCGTCACGGTTGAGAATGTCATTGAACACGAGATCGAGGATCGTCTTGTCCTGCTCCTTGTCGAAAAGGATGCCGGCGAGGAGCATTACATTGTCGTCTGGGATCAGGTTGAGCGCGCGATGGACGCATTCCTCCTTGCGCTTCTTTGGCACCTTGCGAAATGCTTCGCGGAACGCATCGACATCAGCCATAGACACTGTCTTTCCCTTGCTTGGCTTAATCCACTTGTCAACCGCCGAGTAGAACTCGTCGACGATCTTCGACTCCTCCTCCGCCTTTTCCTCAGCCTCGGTCATCTGCGTCGGCTCGGGAGCCGTGCCAACGACTGCCTTTGCCATTTTCTCATGCCGGGCATCAGGAGATTGTCGTCTGTCGCTCGCCGCCTTAGGCTGCTCCGTGCGAGACTTTTCGCTGTCTCGTGCCACAGGCGACTGCTCCCTTGTCGTAACATCGCCAGATCCTTTCCCAAGGGCTGTCGTCGGCGCCCTTGACGACAAGGCAAGCAACACGCCTATAATCGCCGCAGCAAAAATGGCAGCCGCTCCAACGGCAATCTTGACCTTAGTAGTCATTCGCTCTCCTGATCACAATCCGTTAGCTCTTTGCGGCGGCGGAATCGATCTTGTCGTCAAGCACCTTCTTCTGGTTGTCGAACTCAGCCGACCCCATAGGCTTGTCGTTCCAGTCGATGAACGCCTGCTGCAGGCTCATGAAGAAGGATCGGAGCGCGTCCTTCAGCTTTGCCATGTCCTTCTCTTCGAACGCGAAGTTGGACAGCAGCACCTTCTCCACCATCTCGAACATGATCTTCTGGCGCTCGACCGGCGTGGACGCGTCGGACTCCGAGAAGGCGTTCTGCTGCAGGTAGACGGCATCGAGGAACTCGGCCTTGAGATAGGTCGTGAAGTCCTCGGGAGAGGTGCCCTCCTCACCCACGACCTTCATCATCTGCCCCACCTCGTTGCCCTTGCGCAGGATGGCGCGAGCACGCTCGACACGGTCCTGCTCGATGACGCTGTTGTAGTGGCTCCAGGAATCGAGGGGGTCAATGGCGGGGTAGCGGCGCGCGTCCGAGCGGGCGCGCGAAAGGCCGTGGAACCCGCCCACCACCTTCAGCGTGGCCTGCGTCACCGGCTCGTCGAAGTTGCCGCCGGCGGGCGACACGGTGCCGCCGATCGTCACGGAACCGAAGGTGCCGTCCTTCAGCTTCACGCGGCCCGCCCGCTCGTAGAACGCCGCAATGCGCGATTCGAGATAGGCTGGGAACGCCTCTTCGCCCGGGATCTCCTCAAGGCGCCCCGAAAGCTCACGCATGGCCTGCGCCCAACGGGACGTGGAGTCCGCGAGCACCAGCACGTTGAGGCCCATCTGCCGGAAGTACTCCGCCAGGGTGACGGCCGTGTACACTGACGCCTCGCGCGACGCGACAGGCATGGACGACGTGTTGCAGATGATGATCGTGCGGTCCATCAGCTTCTTGCCGGTGCGCGGGTCGTTGAGCTCCGGGAATTCCTTCAGCATCTCCACCACTTCGCCAGCGCGCTCGCCGCATGCGGCGGATATCACCACGTCGATCTTCGCGTAGCGCGCGGTCGTCTGCTGCAGCACCGTCTTGCCGGCGCCGAACGGACCAGGGATGCAGTACGTGCCGCCGATGGCGACAGGGAAGAACGTGTCGATCGTGCGCACGGTCGTCTCGAGCGTCTCTTCCGGCGCGAGGCGCTCGACAAAGCACTTGATCGGCACCTTCACCGGCCAGCGCTGCATCATCTGTACGGCGACATCCTTTCCGTCGGCGTCCGTCAGCGTGGCTATGTCGTCGGTGACCGTGTAATCGCCGGCAGCGGCGAGCGACTTCACCGTGTAGGCCCCGGCAAAGGCGAACGGCACCATGATCTTGTGGGCCGGCATCGTCTTCCCGTCGAAGATGCCTTCCGTGACCCAGCCGATCGGTTCGCCAGCGGTAACGCGGTCGCCTGGCTTGGCCGTCGGATGCCAATCCCATTTCCTATCGCGCGGCAGGCCAGGAAGATACATCCCGCGCTGAAGGAAGAATGCCGCCTCCTCGGAGCGCTTACCCGCCTCCTTCGCCAGCTCGGCAAGGGGATTCTGCAGGCCGTCGTACACCTGCGTCAGCATGCCGGGACCAAGTTCGGCGGCAAGCAGGTTGCCGGTGAACTCCACCGTGTCGTCCACCGCGAGGTCGGTGGTGGACTCGAACACCTGCATGTCGCAGCGGCGACCGCGCACGCGCACGATCTCTGCCATGAGCCGCTTGTCTCCAAGGACGGCGTAGCCGACTTCGTTCTGGGCGACGGCGCCGTCGAACGCGACGGTTATCATGTTGCCGTTTACGCCGACGATTTTTCCGGTCGTAGTCATGTGTTACTTTCCTTCAAGTCGATTTTCGAGGCGGCGGTTAGCCGATTGAATACGTCGTTGCCCGCCGCCATGTCGCGCGCAGAGCCGCGCAGGACAATGGACAGGCGGATCGCGTATGTGAAGACAGCCGCCACCGAAAGCGGAGATGACGGCGGCGTGAGGTCGCCTGCGGCATCCCAGCGCACCTGGTCGATCAGGCGCTCGCGGCGGACCACGTCCTTTTCCTGGAACGCGGCTGCGGCGCGGTTCGCCCAGTACAGGGAGCATCCGTCCGCCGGCCGACGCCAGCGGGCAGCATCCTGTCCGTGCAGGCGCGCACGCTCCCCAGCCATGGCGTTGCGGATCTGGGCATCCAGGTCGCGCCACCTTGCCGCCAGAGGATGGTCCGAGACGGATTCGTCCATCACGGCGGCCACGCCATCGGCGTCAACAGCCGAAAGCTGGCTGCGGCAAAGCTCGATGAACCGCTCGGCCGTATACGGCGGCGGACCGTCGACCGTCAACGGCTGCAAAGACGCAACAAGATAATCAGCCGCCATCTGCCATCAACCTTTCACTACCATCTACCAACTATCCGACAATCTTCGCGAGATCCGGACGCAAGCGCTTCGCAAGCGCGGCCGCGATGGCCTTCTCGGAGAAGTCATGCTCCACGCGGCCGCCGTCGAGACGCACCGAGAAGCCGGAGCCCACCGATTCGTCCGTCACCACCTTCACGCCGCCTGCGGCATCGGCGGCAAGCTGGGCGCGCAACGCATCTGCCAGCTGCGCGTTGGCTGCCACCTGCACGTCGGCCGAACCTGTCGCAAGCGCCTTGATCGCCTCGCCGGCCAGGTTGACTGCATTGGCGGACAGCGCAGACTTCACATCCTTCGCAAGAAGATCGGCAAAGAGCTTCTCAATGCCGTTCTTCACCTCGATCACCGTGTCGCGCGCCGCATTGCCGACAGTAGTCTTCGCGCGCTCGGCAAACGCGTCGGCGTCGGCTTGGGCCTTATCCACGATCGCCTTCGCGTCGGCCTTGGCCTTATCTAGGATGGCCTGCGCGTCCGCGTTGGCCTTATCAACGATGACCTTTGCCTCCGCGTTGGCCTTGTCCACGCCATCGCGCTGAATCTTTTCCAAGAGCTGTTGCAGTTCTTCTGCCATATTGCCTCCAAAAGTCTGATAATTATACCCTATCGTACGGGGGATGGTCAAGTGCCGCAGATATGGTACAATATTCGCGTACTCCAAAGGACAACCATGCTGATCAAGACCACATCGTTCGCACGCGCCGGGCTGCTTGGCAACCCGTCCGACGGCTATTTCGGCAAGACCGTATCGTTCGCGTTCTCGGACTTCTCCGCCGAGCTGACCATGTACGAGACCCCCGAGCTCGGCTTCGTGCCGGGAGAGGTGGACGACGCCACCTTCGACTCCCCCGAAGACCTCCTGCAGGAGATCCAGCTCTTCGGCTACTACGGCGGCATCCGCCTCATGAAGGCCGTCTCGAAGCTGTTCTTCCTCTATTGCCGAGACCACGGTCTCGACCTCCCCAAGAAGAACTTCACCGTCCGCTACACCTCCAACATCCCCCGCCTCGTCGGCCTCTCCGGCTCCTCCGCCATCTGCACCGCCATGCTCAAGGCCCTCCAGCTGTTCTACGGCGTGGAGGTCCCGCTCGAGTACGCCCCCACGCTATGCCTGGAGGCCGAGCGCGACGAGCTCGGAATCCAGTGCGGGCTCCAGGACCGCGTCATCCAGATGTACGGCGGTTGCGTCTTCATGGACTTCGACAAGCCGCTGGTGGAATCAACTGGCCACGGGCGCTACGAGCGGCTCGATCCTGCCATCCTGCCAAGCATCTATATCGCATACGATCCCCAGCGCGCGGAAGTGTCAGGAAAGTACCACAAGAAGCTCCGCGTCCTCTTCGAGGAGAAGAAGCCAGACATCCTCGCCGCCATGAGCGAGTTCGCCGACATCGCCCAGCGCGGCCGCGACGCCCTTCTGGCCGGTCGCCGCGACGAACTTCCCGCGCTGATCAACGCGAACTTCGACCTGCGCGACCGCATCTTTAACGTCGCCCCAGCCAACCGCAACATGGTGATGACGGCGCGCTCCGCCGGCGCCTCCGCCAAGTTCGCCGGCTCCGGCGGCGCCATCGTCGGCACCTACGAGGACGACGCCCAGTTCGCCCGCCTCTCGAAGGCTCTTGCCGACATCGGCTGCCACACGCTCAAGCCGACCATAGCTTCCTGATTGCCTCAAGACTCGTCTTCAGCTCGTCCGCCGTCACCGGCTCGTGCGGCTCGAACACGCGCAGGACGTCCCGCTTCGCGAGCGGAGCGAGCGCGGCGAAGTCCACCTTGCCCCATCCGGGCTGGCGGTGGTCGTCGTGGAAGTCCTTCACGTCGTTCAGGTGCATTCCGCACACGTGCCCGGCCACGCGCGTGGCTATCTCCGTCACGGCACCGGACCAGCGATGGCACTCGCGCACCCTAGCATGGCCAGTGTCGAACCAGAGCTTCACCGGCGCGCCCTTGTAGTCCTTCAGCAGCGTTTCCGCCTCCTCAGCGTTCGGGAATCCCTCCAGCCGCGGCAGGTTCTCCAGCGCCAGCGTCACCCCCGCCTTCTGGAAGTCCGGCAGGAGGATGTCTAGCTCCTTTCTGAAGATGTCCAGAAGCTTCCTTCCGCGCTTCCGACGCCGCGCCAGCGCCTTCTTCAGGTACTTCGCGTAGACAGGACGGTCCGGGTTCTCCTTGCCGTCCTTCAGCACGAGGAGCTTGCGCAGGACTTCGCTGTCCAGGTTGACGAACCATCCGTCCAGATCCACGTAGCCTGCGTGCGTCACCACCGTCTTCGCGCCCAGGTCCGCCGCGCAGGCGAGCGTCTTCTTCAGGAGGATGCGCGCGAGCGCCCGCTCGTCCGCGTCGCGCGAGGCGAGCCTGTGCAGCTCCGGATGCCCGCTAGGCGCGCCCAGCGGCACCGGGCAGTAGGCGTGGACGGAATCGACGGGCATCCGATCGAGCCGGCTCCTGAACCCGGCTATCTGCTCCGGCTGCGTGCGGAAGCCAAGCTCGAGCGCGTCGAACCCGAGCGCCAGCGCCTCGTCGGCAATGGCGGCGCCATCGTCGAGTCGGACGTTGTTCCAGTTTGTGGATAGTGCGAATCGCATGTGCGCAGCCATTATACCACAACGCGGCAGAGTCCGACCACGGCACCGAGCGCAAGCCCCCACAACGGGGAGAACCTCTTCGTCACCACGAGCGCGAAGGCGACGGCGAACACGATGCACGACGGCAGCCCGAACGTCATGTCGCCGAACGAGTAGACGTCCGCCGCGCCGAAGCACTCGAGCGCCAGCGTCGCGCCCGCCGCCGTCACGAACCCCGCCACCAGCGGACGCAGCACCGCGAACACGCGCCTCACCCACTGGCTTCCGCGATGCCGCTCGAACCATCCGCCGCCGAAGTGGACCCCTATCACGCTCGGCAGCGTCACCGACAGCGTCGCGAACAGCGACACCAGAACCGCCGCCCACAGCGCGTGACCATGCGTCTCCGCCACGCGGTATCCCACGAACGTCGCCGTGTTGACCCCTATCGGCCCCGGCGTCATCTGCGCGATGCCGAGGATGTCCATGAACTGCGCGTTCGTGAGCCAGCCGCGCCCCACCATCTCCTGCTGCACGAGCGAGATGATCGCGAGCCCGCCCCCTAGCGTGAATAGCCCGATCTTGAAGAACGAGAGGAAGATGTCCGCCAGTAGCTTCAGCATTGCCCGTTCTCCTTCCGCCGCACCGCAATCCAGTTCCACACGATCCCGACCACGATCGCACCAACTATCATCCACGCCATCGGCGGGTTCCACAGGAGCACCGCCCCGCACGCCCCGACGGCTATCGCGAGCGCCCACAAGGTCCGCGCCTCCTTGCGCATCATGTTCGCGCCCATCCCGAGCATCATCCCGGCCACGGCAGGCCGCACTCCCTCCAGCACGCCCATCACCGCCGGCATGTCCTGCGCGCTCGCGTAGGCGATCGCGTACGCCACGATGAGCGTGAACGGCACCACCAGCAGTCCCACGGCCGCCGCCACGTTGCCGGCAAGCCCGCGCAGGCGGTTCCCCACCAGCATCGCGGTGTTGATGGCGATCACCCCCGGCAGCACCTGCGCGAGCGCGAAGAAGTCCACCATCTCCTCGCTCGTCGCCCACTTCCGCCGACGCACGAGCTCCTCCTCGAGGAGCGGAAGCATCGCATACCCCCCTCCGATCAGCAACGCGCCGATCTTCACGAACGACACCAGTATCGCCCCCGCCGTCGGCCTCTCGGCCGCTATGTTCCTATCTCCTTCCACGCCGGGGATTATAGCATATCCGCTAGCCCTTGACGCTCGCGCAGACGAAGTAGAGCGGCGTGATCGCAAGCGCGAGAGCACGGAACTTATCTGGAGACATTCCACCGCAGGCTACGGCGATCGCGGCACCAGCAAAGGCCGCCAGCGCGAACGCCGCCGCAAGGCGACCTACAAGCCTGTGCCGATGCCGCGGCACGGCATCCTCGTCGGGTTCCTCGGCCTCGGCCAGCGCGACGAGACGCGCCTCGATGGCATCAACGTCGCGACGGCGATCCGGCGCGACTGCGCGACGCGCTCCGAACATGAGCGCGCAGACGAGGTACGCTGCGCCAGCCACCACAAACGCCGGCAGGAAGATGAAGAACTTGTGCAGGGCGCCGGTCGCCAGCATCGCCACGGTGAACACGCTCGCGGCACACCACGCCGCCAAGGCGGCAGGGTTGATCCGCAACCCTCTATAGAGGCACCAGAAGCGCACAAGGCCGAACTTCGGGAACAGCCAATGCTCCACGAGGCAAATGGCCCCCACTGGCGAGAGGAGGAACACGACGATCGTCACCAGGTTGTCCACGCGCTGCATTGCAGGGAAGCATGCAGCGACGGCTATCACCATACCCACGCCGAACGAGAGTTTGCGCAAGGACGCCTTCGGGAAGAACGTGGCAAACGAGAGAGCGGCACGGTATATGTTCGGGGTGGCAGTGGTCCAGCCGGCGGCCACCACCGCCAGAAGGCCCGTCCAGCCGAGTATCTGCCACGTCACCGCGCCAGAATCAAGGTTGCCCAACCCCGTCTTGAGGAGGAACGCCGCCGTGGCGCCCATCACGCCGGCGCAGATCCATGCAAAAAAGTGCCCCACGTACATGCCGAAGAGCCCCACCCAGCCGTAGCTCGCCTTCCGCGCGAAGCGGAAGATCGCCATGTCGTTGAGTCCGCCGTGGTAGGCGAAGTTGCACATCCA
>CAMPAF010000023.1 GCA_946631535.1 uncultured Verrucomicrobiota bacterium | reverse complement strand
TCCTCGCGATCGTCGCGGGGCGCGGTGACGAGAACGGCGAGCCGGCCTTTCGCATGGGAACGTCCAGCGCGCTGCAGGGACTCGTCTTCCACTACCCCGAACAGACGCTCGACGCGCCGACGCCCTACCCGTGGACCGTGCGCGCGAAGATGAAGCCGCGTCGCGCGCCAGACCACCAGACCATCCGCGACTGCACGTTCGTGAACGCCTGGCAGGCAATCGCCATCGGTCCGGAGCCGAACGAGCTGCACATGTTCCGCGACGTGCGCATCTGCGCGCTCAAGACAGGCTTCGCGGTGGATTCCACCACCGACATCGGACGCGTGATCGACGTCGAGGTGAGTCCGCGCGTGTGGTCCGAGAGCGGCCTGCCCGGCGCGCCCGACGAGCGGCGCCTGCGTGACTGGCTGAAGGCGCGCGATACGCTTGGCGCATGGTACGGTCGCAGCGACTGGGAATACGTGTGGCGATTGAAGGTGGACGGCTACCGCACGGGCTGCCGGTTCGCGCAGGGGAAGCGCGGGACGTCCAACGCGGTGATGGACGAGAGCAGGTTCGTATGGTGCGAAACTGGCCTGGAGGTGGACCGCGTGAACGGCGTGGGTCTCGCGGTTTACGACACGCGCTTCGACCGTTGCGCGCAGAGTTCGCTCATGACGACGAACTTCGCGACGGTCGTGCAGTTCCTCGCGTGCGACTTCGGCGGCAAGCCGCCCGTGAACAAGGGCAAGGAGCTTTCCAACATCATCGTCAAGGACGGCAACGGCGAGCCTGTGCGGCACGAGCCGATGGCCTGGCCGCGCCCGACAAGCGACAGATTGTTCAACGTCGTCGACTACGGCGCGTCCACGAACGCGGACGACAACGCGGCGGCGCTTCAGCGGGCGCTCGACGCGGCGAAGGGCGGCGGCACGGTGTACGTGCCGTCGGGCATGTATTCGTTCAAGGGACCGGTGACCGTGCCGGCGGGCGTGGAGCTGCGCGGATCTTCGGCCGCGCCGCACCACACCGCCGCCGGCGGCAGCGTGCTGCTCGTCCGCTACGGGAAGGGCGACGAGAACGGCGCGCCTTTCATCTCGCTCGCGCCGAAATCGGGCCTGCGCGGCGTGCTTGTGTGGTATCCCGAGAATCCGGTTCTCGATCCGGAGTCGTACCCGTGGGCGGTGCGGTCGCTCGGCGAGGACACGTGGCTCGCGGACGTCTGCATCGCGAACGCCTGGCGCGGCGCGGACTTCGCGACGCATCCCTCGGGCGGACACCGCATCGCGTACCTCTCCGGCGTCGCGTGGCAGAAGATGCTCGTCGTGGGCAACTCGTCGCGCCGTGGCTGGGTGGAAGAGACGCTCTTCAATCCGCACTACTCCCAGCGGCTCGCGTTCAACCTGCCGCACGTCAACGGGAAGCCGCCGGCGGGATGTCCGTCGGGCGGCCAAAACATCCCTGTGCAGAGCTGGAACATGCGTCGCCGCCTGGAGGCGCACGTGTTCACCGACTGCGCGGACGAGCGCATCCGCGGCACGTTCGTGTTCGCCGCGAAGGACGGCATGGCGTTTCGCGGGAAGAACCGCGCGACGGTGGTGATGCACGGCGCCGATACGATCGCGCGCGGCGTGGAACTGGAGCAGGCCGAGGGCAGCCGCGTGGACGCGGCGCTCGTGCAGGTGACGCCGTACGAAACTGCCTCCGGGAAGGAAAGCGCAGGCTTTCACTTCGCGCCGGGCGACAAGGGCACGGCCGTGTTTCGCGCGAGCCAGCTTTGGGTGCCGAAGCCTTCGGTCATTGCCGAGGGAGAAGGTCATGGCGTCTTCGAGATGGCGAACTCCCTTTCGGGGCCGATCATCGCGCGGACGGGGTGTCTGGAGCTGGAGGACTTCCGTTTTTCATCCAGCCTGGAGGAATGTATTCTGAAGGAGCCGGCGGCCAATGTGCGCGCCGTGCGGACGGGTGAGTTCCCGATGCCGGAATCGCTCATGCCGAAGGTGCCGCCGGTGGACGTGACGATCGACTGCGAGGCGAATCGTCCGATCGAGAACACGGTCGCGCGTTGGGGGGGAGTGCGCGGGCAGGGCGACTGGTGCTGCCGCGTGGAAAACGGCGAGCTTCTGTTCCGTGCGGAGCTGAAGGATCCGAAGTACGCGTTCGTCTACGCCGACATCTGGAAGGGCGAGAGCCCAGTGTGGCCGACTACGCGCCTCAAGTATCGCATGAAGCCGACGGACGAGAAATCGGCCGGCACGGTCACGCTGGACCTTGCGTTCTCGGACAACACGCAGGCGCGCATCCTGCGCGGCCTGCCGGTCGGGAAAAGCCTGCCGGCGGGCGAGTGGACGGATGTTTCGATACCCTTGCGCTTCTACACGGGTAAGACGATCGTCCGCATCATGGTGCGCGCCGACCGCCGCTTCGCGCCCGGCACGTACGAGGCCCGTCTTGATGACATCCGCATCGTCACCTTGCGGTAGTCCACAAAGGCTTTAGGCTTGCCTTTGGCGAAGGGATGGTCTATAATCAGCATGACTTTTGCGAACATGAAAGAAAGAGTTGCCTTATGATTAAGAAATTATCGTTGGTAGCCTGCTTGGTTGGAGTTTGCGTGGCGTTTGCCGCGGACGAGTATACGCTTGCGGATGGCGTGCTGACGTTCAACGTGGACGTGGCCGACTATCCCGAGGCGACGCCGTACGAGTACACGACGAGTCTGAGCGGGGTCACGTCGATCGTCAAGAAGGGGACGGGCGCGGTGAGCCTCGGCGCGACCGCGACGGCCAACACGTTCACGGGCACGATGACGGTGGAGGCCGGTTTCCTCATGGGCTGGAAGCCGCGTTTCGGCAGGCCGACCACCGTGACGGTGGCGAACGGCGCGGCGGTGGTGTTCACGGAGACCTCTGCCTACACGACCGATTACTTCGCCAACACGAAGTTTTACATCGAGGGCAACGGGCCCGACGGCAACGGTGCTCTCCAGCGTCCGTGGGCGCGCGCCAGCTCCGACGAGGCATTTCTTTCCTTTGTGTCGATGACGGGCGACGCGACGATCAACGTCGGTTCGCGCTGGGGCATCAGCAAAGGCACGCTGGAGATGAACAACCACACGCTCACGCTCACCTCCGCAAAAGAGGATTCCGCGTATGCAAACAAACAGTATTCCCGAATCTTCGATTTTGCCCGCAGCGGAGCAATCACAATCAAGGATCCAGGCGAAATCATCGTCGCCGACAACTGCCGCCTGAACGTCGAACATTCCAAGAATGGCGCCAAGGTTGTGGACGCGGTCGGATCAAACGGAACGGTGTCGAACATGACGGTGCGGCTAAAGAACGGCACGTTCCTGCGCGTCTTCCAGGTCTACAAGGACGCTTTCCCGTGCCGTGTGGTTTCCGAAGGCGAATCTGACATTATGGTCAACAACGCGAATCTTTCATTGGCGAACAGTCTCATACAGTCCCACATTGACGGACCGGTCGAGATCTCGGGCACCAAGCTGAAGATGTCGCATTACGACGCCACCGTTGCAGCCAGCAACGCCTGCCTGTGGGTGAATGGTCCGGTCTCGGGACCTGGCATGCTGTTGAACGGCACGCGCGGCCGCCTGTACCTGACGGGGACGAACACGCACGTGCTGGGGAGCATCCGCCAGACGGGCATCGGCGAGTTCGTCCTGCAGGACAACGTGACCGTGAACATCACCAACGCAACGGACGGCTCGACATACGCGCTTGCCAGCGTCAATTCGCTTGCCACGCCTGCCGTGCTGACGGTAAAGGACAACGCGCGTCTTCTCTGCCGTCCAGGCTGCGAGGTGTCGTCTGAGCTGCAGATTGGTTATTACAAGACCGGCTCGGACAACAACGCCGGCATCCTGAAAATCCAGGACAACGCGATCGTCTCGAACAACGTGTCGATCGGAAACTACGGCAAAGGCGCGTGCTATCTGATGGGCGGCGAGCTGCACGTGATCACGGGTAGGGTCAGCACCAGCGTGCTGCTGGCGAACAACAGCAACAGCTACGGCTACATCGGCGTCGACGGCGGCTACTACCACATGTTTAACTGGTTCTATTTCGCCAAGCGCGGCCCCGGCTTCTTCGTGCAGCGCGGAGGCGAGTCGTTCTTCGGCACGACGTCCAATCCGTTCCGCCTCGCCGACAAGACGTCATCCTCCTACGGCAATCTCGCCATCCTGGGCGGCACGTCCACGTGGAACAAGATGTACCTCGCGATGAACTTCGCGAGCTACACGCCCGTCGGCGAGGATTCTACGGCCGTGGCGACAGTAGCCGGCACGAACACGGTGATGGACATGACGCCGTCGTATATCCTCGTCAGCCCCGCCACTAACGCAGCGAGGGCCGTCACGGCGATCATCAACATCAACGACGGCGGCACGCTGAAGACAAAGAACATTACGTATAAGCTTGTCGCGAACAAAGCCAATCCCGCTTGGGACTCCATCAAGAACCTCGTGCAGGACTCTACGCACTCGTACCTCAATTTCAACGGCGGCGTGCTGGTGACGACGGCGGCGGGCGAGTTCTTCGAGAATGGAACCGATCCAACCCGCCTCTTGACTCGTGCGACGATCTTCGAGAAGGGGGCCGTGATCGACACCGACGGGAAGAATGTCACGTGGCGGCAGCCGCTGGAGCGTCCGTACGGCCACGGCATCGCATCCGTCACACTGCCGGCAGCGGCCCTCGCCAAGGAGACGCTCATCGGCCCGACGCGCTGCTACATCACCTCGACGGAAGGCGGCATGGCGGCGGACGCGCTGATGGACTTCGACGACACGAACCGCGTGGCGCGCGGCATGATCGTCACTTCGCGCGGCTTCGGCTACGAGGCCGCGCCCACCGTGAAGGTACACAAGGCCAACTGCTCGGACAAGTGGGACTGTACGGTGGAGACGGTTGACTTCGACGCGGCGGGCTTTGCGCATGGTGGTCTGACGAAGCGCGGCGCGGGTACGCTCACGATCACCTGCACCAACACGTACGGCGGCGCGACGCGTCTGGAAGGCGGCACGCTGGCCTTCTCTCATGAGCACGGCTATCCGGGCGGAGACCTGGAGCTCCCCGCGTCGGTCGTGCATGGATCGCTTTCGGCGCCGCTCCTCACGGCGCACACGCTCGCCTTTGCCGCCGGCAAGGGCGTCCGCGTGACGGAGGCGGACGATCTGGACGACAAGACCTTTGGTCGGGCGAAGACGGTTGCCACGTTCACCACGCCGCTTGCCGAGCCGCCGTCTCTCACGCTGTTGGACGGCAACGGCGACGAGATGCCTCCAAGCGGACTCTGGTATCTTCAGTTGGCCGACGGCGGGCGTACGCTGAAGTTCGGCGCAGCCCGCGGCACGCAGATCATAATTCGCTAGAAAAAGGAATCGGGAAAGGCTTGGCGGCCTGTAGGCGTTGGCCAGACAGCCGCCCGGAAATTTGCTACAATTTGTCTACGGAGAACGACGATGAAGAAGGAAATCGAAAGCTATTGCCGCGACTACATGCGTTTCCTCGCGGCTGCGAAGACGGAGCGGCGCGCGTACGCCGAGGCTGTGCGCCTGCTTGAGGCGAAGGGATTCCGCCCTCTGGAGGATGTTAAGGCGCTGAAGCCGGGCGATCGCGTCTATCGCGGTTACCACGGCAAGACGCTGTTCGCGGCGGTGATCGGCAAGGAGCCCGTCACGTCCGGCATCCGCGTGGTGGGCGGCCACACGGACGCGCCTCGCCTCGACCTCAAGCCGAAGCCGCTCTACGAGAAGGGCGGACTCGCCTACTTCGACACGCACATCTACGGCGGCATCAAGAAGTACCAGTGGCTCGTGCTGCCGCTCGCGCTCTACGGAACCGTGGTGAAGAAGAACGGGAAAAAGGTTGATGTCGCCCTCGGCGACGCAGTGGACGATCCCGTCTTCATGATCAGCGACGTGCTGCCGCACTTCGGCAAGGAGCAGCTGGAGAAGAAGGCGAAGGACCTGGTGGCGGCTGAGGACATGGACGTCGTCGCCGGTATCGGGTCCGTCGACAAAATTCTGAAGAAGAAGTACGGCGTGGAGAAGGATGACCTGCTCAGCGCCGAGCTGGAGATCGTGCCGGCGGGCGCTCCGCGCGAGGTCGGCCTCGACCGCGCGCTGATCGCCGCATACGGGCATGACGACCGCGTATGCGCCTACGCAGGCCTGCATGCGCTCATGGATATGGGAAGCCAGGCGTCACGTCTGCAGAAGACGTGCGCCGTGGTGCTGTGCGACAAGGAGGAGATCGGCAGCGTGGGCGCGTCCGGCATGGAGTCTTCGTTCTTCGAGAACACCGTTGCCGAGCTGATCGACCTTCAGGCGAAGTCAGCGCGCGACATCGACGTGCGCCGTGCCCTGGAGCGTTCGCAGATGCTGAGCGCCGACGTGTGCGCCGCCTCCGACCCGCACTTCCCGGACGCCGACTCCATCGGCAACGAGGCGAAGCTTGACGGCGGTCCCTGCGCCATCAAGTACACGGGCGCGGCGACGAAGAGCGGCGCATCCGACGCGCGCGCGGAGTTCGTGGCGGAGATCCGCCGGACGATGGACGACGCGAAGGTAGAGTGGCAGATGGGCGAGCTCGGCCGCGCCGAGAAGGGCGGCGGCGGCACGATCTCCAAGTTCATGGCGCGATTCGGCATGGACGTCCTCGACTTCGGCACGCCGCTCCTAAACATGCACGCGCCGTGGGAGCTCGCCTCCAAGCACGACTGCTACCACACCATGAAGGCATACCGCGCGTTCTTCGCGCGCTGAATCTAGCTGTGTCGAGCAACTCAAACTGCGAAAAAACACGACAATGACACCACGTATCCTTCCCGCAGCACTTGCCGTAACGCTTGCGCTGGTGGCGTCCGCGTCGCCGCAGGCCGGCGACGACGCCTGGCTCTCGAAGATCCGCCGCGACCATCCGCGGATGTTCTTCAATGCCGACACCTGGCCGGCGATCAAGGCGCATACGCTCTCTGACCCGGCGGCGCGCGCGCAGTACGAGAAGCTTCTCCGCCTCTGCGACGGCTATCCCGAGAAGCCCGTGTGCAGCGACTTCGGTCCCGTCAACACGCCGCCCTCCACCCCCATCCCGCCCGTGAAGGAGTGGGGCGCGGCCGCCGCGCGATGCGCCTTCGCCTGGCGCATGACGGGCGAGCAGAAGTATCTCGACAAGGCGAAGGAGATGCTGCGCGTGAGCGTGGCGGCCTACAACGAGGCGTACCGTAACCGCCGCGCGGTGCACTGGTACTCCACCGGGCGCATCCTCGGCCTTTGCGCGTACGATTGGATCTTCGAGGCTCTCACGCCCGACGAGCGGCGCGCCATCATCGTGCCGTTCCTGCGCCATGTGGACGATGTCCAGCCTGGGAAGGGCAAGCCGTTCGTCACGCGCCTGAACCACGGGCGTCCGCCCTCGGGATGGTACGGGACGCGCTCGCTGCCGTGGTACGCGGGCCTCGCGGCGTACGGCGACGGCATCTGCGACGAACTCGCCCTGAAGCTCGTCACGACGGGCCGCGCCGGCATGCTGGAGATGCTCGCGTACCGCGACATGAGCGCCGGTGACGACGGAGGCCTCTCCGTGGGCGTGCCGGAGTATTCCATGGGCGCGTACCCCTGGGCGCACTTCAACTTCTTCCACACGTGGCGTTCCGCGACGGGCGAGAACCTCGCGGCGGAGTATCCGCACCTCGCCCTCTTCATGAACTGGGTGTGGTGGTACTCCATCCCCACGGCGGACGTTCGCCGCCACTTCGGCTACGGCTTCGGCGACGGACAGCACACGCAGAATTTCCTGCCCGCCGGCGGACTCTACGAGCACGCCACGCAGTACATGCTCTTCTTCCGTGACGTGGATCCCGACGCGGCGCGCCTCGCGGCCACGCTCCGCGGCTACGCCCCGGACGAGTCGGTCGGCGCGACCTGGCCGATGTACCCGTTCATCCTGCCGTCCGCCCCCGACGTGGCGCCTTTCACGGAGGAGGAGCTAGACGCGCGCCAGCCCAAGGCCCGCCACTTCGAGTTCCTCGGCCAGACGTTCATGCGCAGTGGCCGCCGCGCGGACTCCACGTACTGCCTCTTCACCGCCGGCGCCAAGACCGACATCCACAAGCACTACGACGAGAACAACTTCGTGATCTTCAAGCACGACTTCCTCGCCCTCGACTCCGGCACGCGCGCCGTCGAGACGGACACCCAGTTGCGCTACTACTACGCGCAGACGGTGGCACACAACTGCGTGCTGGTGCACCAGCCCGGCGAGAAGATGCCCGTCCACTGGGGACGCCCCAGCGACGAGCCCGAGGCGAAGGTCGGGCACGGCGGACAGGTCGCGGGCGCGGCGAAGGTCCTGGCGTTCGCCACGAACCCGATCTTCTCGTACATCGCCTCCGATGCCGCGCCCGTGTACCAGGGCAAGGCGTCCGCCGTCGTGCGCCAGTTCGTCCACGTCCAGCCCGACTATTTCGTGGTGTACGACCGCGTGGACTCCGCCGATCCCTCCTACAGGAAGGAATGGCTTCTCCACACCGAGAACGAACCTTCCGTCGAAGGGCGCCTGATGCGCGCCGACTGCGGGAAGGGCAGGCTCTTCTGCGAGACGCTCCTTCCCGCCGACGCCCGCATCGTCAAGGTGGGTGGCCCCGGCCGCGAATTCTGGGCGTCGGGCAAGAACTGGGAGATGGACCCCGCGTTCAAGAAAAGTGCAGAGGCTCAGGCAAAGAAGATCGGCATCGGACCCTACTTCGGCAAGTGGCGCATGGAGGTGTCCCCCGCGGCTGCCGCGAAGGAGGACCGGTTCCTCCATGTGCTCACCGCTGTGGACACGAGCCGCCCCGCCCCGGTGCGTGCTACGCTCGTGCGCGAGGACGGACGCGACGGCGTGACGCTCTCCATCCCCGGCGGCGCGCTGGACGGCAAGATCGGCCTTCTCAAGGTGACATGCCTCTTCAATCGCACGGGGACGGTGGGCACGGAAGTACGTTGCTCGCTCGCCGACGCATCAGGCAAGACGGTCGCGGAGCAGAGCTTTGTTTTGGACAACACCATCCAACCTCAGTCCGGCGTATTCCCGGATGAACACTGAACAACAACGAAAGGAAGAACGCGACATGATCTCGAAAAGACTCTCGATTTGCCAATGCCGGAAGTCTGCGGCAGTCCTTGCCTCATTGCTGTGCCTGGTCGTGGCGGGCGCGACGCACGAATGGAACCCGAACGGCTCGGGCGGCTGGGGCGATTCGACGCGGTGGAAGGGCGGCGGGACGCCGGGAGCCGGGGACACCGTCTCGTTCTCCGGCTGCACGGGGACCGTGACGGCGGCAGACGCGGCGTATCTTTCGGGAATCTCTGCGGTGACCTTCGCGAACGGCGCAGGGCTCGAGTTTTCCAATGAGGCGGGGGAGGCGGAGCTTTCCTGCGGCGCGAAGTTCACCGGCGACGGCGTCATCATCAAGCGCGGCAGCGGCGTCGCCCGTCTGACGTGCGTGGAGACTGCCACCAGGCAGGCGTTCTGCATGACGCGCGGCATCGAGATATACGGCGGCACGTTCTTCATGCCGCGCAATAACTCGAAAGAGTGTTTTATCAAGCGGCTGGCGGTTTACGACCCCGGCGTGTTCGTGCAGGCAGGCGGCGACGGCGTGTCTTACGTGGAAGGCGGACTGTACGGAGACGGCACCATCTCGAACGACGTGAGCAAGACGTTCCGCGTGTACGGCGAGCCGACGAACAGCGTTCCGATTCCGGTGTTCTCCGGCAAATTTGTCGGAATTGCGTACTTCGTGACATACGGCAACGCAGGCGGAAGGGCGCAGCATCTCACGGGCGTCAGCGGCAGCACGACGAGCAAAGACCTGCTGCTGTACGGGCAGGACTATGTCCTTGGCGTGGCGACCCTCGGCACGGATCAGCATCCGGCGTCATGGGGGAAAGGGGGCGCCCAGTGGCGCGGCGTCCGTCCGTGGCTCCGCTATCTCGGCGACGGGGAGACGAGTGGCAAGACGTTCTTCTTTGGCAATGGCGGGAAGGACGCGACTCTTGACGCCGGCGATCATGGAGGATTGGTGCTGACGGGGGACTGGAGCACCTCCAAGACCGAGAACAACTTCATGAATGCAATAACCTTCACCGGCTGCGGCACGAACGTGTTCAACGCGAATTACTACACAACCACCAACAAGAACGGCAGGAACATCGGCCACTACGTCACGAAGGACGGAGACGGCGCCTGGCGCTTCACGGCGGGGAAGACGCGCAACACGCGCAGCGTGTTCGAGACGCGGCGCGGCGAACTCCAGTTCGAGTCAATCGCCGAGAAGGGCGTCATGTGCTCGCTGGGCGACGCCTCGCTGCTGCATTCGCGGTATATCGGCGACATCAACGATGCCAAGGCCGTGGAATATGCGTATCTGGTGGGCGACGGCGAGACGGGGCTTGACGATCCGCATCTCGCCACGATGAACTACGTCGGCGGGTCGGCGGCCAGCGTGTCCACGCGTCCGTTCGCGGTCAAGGGGGCGGGGCGGCTCAAGTCCGACAAGGCCTTCCTCGATTGGGGAGGGATCACGGCGGCGTCTTCCGGCTCGCACACGGCGGTCCTGGGCGGCGATGCCGAGATGGCGCGCGCCTCCTCCGTGACGAACGGGCCGGGAAGCCTGTCCGTCGTGAAGGACGGAGTGGGCGCATGGACGGTTGGCGGCGACTACGACTTCTCTGGCGACGTCGCCGTCCGCGACGGCCGTCTGCGTCTCGCGGGAACGCGCTACGAATGGTATCGGCTCACGATCATGCAGACGTGGGGGAGCGGCACCAAGCCTTCAGGGGAGGCATTTCCGGGCGACGGATCCAATTTCACCCTGCGCCGCTGGGCGCTTCTTGACGACGACGGCGTGAACCAGATCGAGGACCTCCCCCACAACACCGCAGCAGACGGCAAACCATGGGCGCTCGCGCCCGGCGAGGCGGCGATGAACAACACGAACTATCTGTTTCTCGGGCGTGCCACGGGCGTCATTTGGAAGTACGCCCTCACCAACCTCTTCGTCACCGCCAGGGTCGACGACGGGAACTACAACTTCGCCGTCGTGAACGCTGACCCATGGGGCGGCTACTACGGCCTCAACCACGACATCTCGTACACGCAGTCGTGGGTGCGGGTGGTGGTGCGCCTTCCCAGAGGCGCGTCGCCCGTCACGCACTATGACCTGAAGGCGCATTCGTACATCAACGCGAGCGGCGAATCCACCGCCGCGCGCGTTGTGCGCTCATGGATGGTCGAGGGCAGCACGGACGGCATCTCGTGGACGCCGCTCGACACGGTGATCTCCAACGCCTACGAAAACGCGGTGTCCGGCGGCTCCGGGCACTGGTTCAGCAACAACAAGACGACGCTGGAGTCCGGCTACGGGCCGTATCCGAGCGGCGAGGGCGCGCGGATACGGCCGGCGAGCCTGTCGTCGGTGTCCGCGGCCTCCGGGACCGTGCTTGAGAGTACGGGCACGTTGGCGGCCAACGGGATAAACTACGACTGTGCGGCCGGCGGCGGGACGCTGAGCGGCTTCGCGTTCGCGGCGGACACGTCCGTGAGGCTCGTCAACTGCGACGCCTCCGCGCTGGGCGGCGGAAGGGTGATGTTCCCGCTCGACCTCTCGGGCTGCACGGGACTGGACGACACGTCCCGCTGGACGCTTTCGATCAACGGCAGTCCGGCGTCGAGCCATCGCCTGCGCGTGTCCGGCGAAGGAATCGCCATCGTGCCGGCTGGCCTTTGCATATCTTTTAGGTAACCACAAAGAACTAACGCATTAATAGGAAAACAGAAATGAAACGCATAATCCCCGCGGCGCTTGCCGCACTGGCTCTCGCCGCCGCCGTGGCCGCGCCGACGAACCCGCTGAGCTCCGGCGAGGTGTTCTACACTGGCTGCAACTACTGGGCGTCGAACGCCGGCATGTACATGTGGCGGCGCTGGGACCCCAAGGCCGTCGAGAAGGACATCGCGGAGCTCTCGCGCAACGGCGTGAACATCATGCGCGTGTTCCCGCTCTGGCCCGACTTCCAGCCGCTCACGCGTATGCTTGGCGGCGGCGGCTGCGACAAGGGCCTCGCGCAGAACGACGGCCCGCTCCAGAATCCGGCCGGCGTGGACGAGGAGATGATGCGCCGCTTCCGCTTCATGTGCGACGTCTCGCAGAAGCACGACGTGAAGCTCGTCGTGGGCCTCGTCACGGGCTGGATGAGCGGACGCCTCTTCGTGCCGCCCGCCTTCGAGGCGAAGAACGTGCTGCTGGACGCCGAGGTGATGACGTGGCAGACGCGCTTCGTGCGCCACTTCGTGCGCGAGATGAAGGACCATCCCGCGATCCTCGGGTGGGACCTCGGCAACGAGTGCAACTGCATGGCGGGGAAGGACATCGGGCCGTACGAGAGCTGGATGTGGCTCAACACCATCGCCTCCGCGATCCGCGCCGAGGACGCGACGCGTCCTGTGGTGAGCGGCATGCACGGCTGCTCGAACGTGAAGAGCGACCGCTGGAACCTCTCGTTCCAGGGCGAGCTGATGGACGAGCTCACCACGCATCCCTATCCGCTCTTCACGCCGTACTGCGCGAAGGACCCGTTCAACACGATGCGCTCCGAGACGCATCCCGCCGCGGAGTCGCTGCTCTACTGGGGCCTCTCCGGCAAGCACTGCTTCGTGGAGGAGGCGGGCGACCTCGGGCGCTGCACGGGATCGCCCGAGCGGAGCGCCGCGAACGCCCGCTGCGCGATGTTCACCTCGTGGGCGAACGGGCTCGGCGCGTACGTGTGGTGGTGCGGGTTCGACCAGCAGCACCTCGACTTCCCGCCCTACACGTGGAACGCCGTCGAGCGCGAGCTCGGACTCTTCACGCGCGACTACGAGCCGAAGCCCGTGCTGCGCGCGATGGGCGCGTTCCGGAAGTTCCTCGCGGACCTGCCGCCCGAGATCGCGAAGCTGCCGCCGCGCCAGGTGGACGCCGTCGTGCTCGTGAGCGACCGCGAGCGCGCGTGGGCGAGCGCGTTCGGCGCGTACCTGCTCGCGCGCCAGGCCGGGTTCGACGTGGCCTACGCGGACGCGGAGCGTCCCGAGGCGGCGCCGAAGGCGAAGCTCTACATCCTGCCGTCGGGCGACGGCGCGGACCCCTACAGCTACGAGGCGTGGCTGGGCGCGCTCGCGAAGGCGGACGCGGGGGCGACGCTCTTCGTCTCGAAGGGGAACAACACGCGTTATTCCGGTCTCCTCGACGCGACGGGCAACGAGGTCGACTACTTCTGCCAGCAGTCCCGCGGCGTCAAGTTCAAGCTGAAAGACCATCCCGGCCGTCCGATCGACGCCTGGTGCAACACCACCACGGTCGTGACGCCCAAGCGCAGCGAGGTGCTGGGCGTGGACGCGGAAGGGCGTGCGATGGTCACCACGTGCCGGCGCGGGAAGGGGAACGTCGTGTACTGCAACTTCGCGATCGAGAGCGACTCCCTCGCCCGCAGCGACTGCTTCTACGGGGCGAATCCCAACCCGCGCTACCTCGTCTACCGCAAGGCGGCCGAGATCGCGGGCATTGCGCGCAAGGTCGTGAAGGAGTCGCCAAACGTCGGCTTCACCGAGCATCGCCTCGCTGACGGCCGTAGCGTGGTGGTGGCCGTCAACTATGATCCCGTACCCGTCGCGTGTCCCGTCAAGATCTCTGGCGCCGTTGAGCGCATCTGGAACGGTGAACTGAAAGACGGCGTCCTCAAGCTCGCCGCGAACGACGCCGCCGTGTTCGTGGTGAAGTGATTGCCCTGCGACGGAATCTAGCGGGGTTTGGTAGACTTGCGGCAGGCTCGCGGCGACATGCCGCAGAACAGGCGGAACTGCGACGAGAAGTGCGCGGCCGACGAATAGTCGCGCGCGCGCGCGATGGCGGCGATCGACATGTCGCCTTTTTCAAGCAGTTCGCGGGCCTTCTGGATGCGGCAGTGGGCGTGTGGGCCGAGGAGTTTCTTATGGCCAATCTATCTCGAATAGTCGTTCTGCCAAGGTCAATCCGCAGGTCACGACCGGCAATACTCCGGAGGGTGTTGGTTACCGCCTCCTCTGTCCACCGACATTGAAGTGGTAACGGGCAGATTCTGCCATTGCATACGATTTCCCTTTTTGGTATCATCTCCACAGGCATTATTAGGATAATCAGATTTGGCTAAAAAGTAGTTATTTGAATTACTTGATTTTGGTTGATTATGATCATTTGAATAACGCGGAGGATATGACATGACGACAGACGACATGCAGGAGTTGCTGGCGACCTCGGATCGGATGGTCGAGGCTACGACGACTGGCTTTCATCGCTATCTGGCCGCCCAGATCGACTGGCGGGACCGTCTTGTCTGCATTGAGGGCGCGCGCGGCACGGGGAAATCGACCCTGATGCGGCAGAGAATCAAGGAGACGTTCGGCCTTGCCGGGCGCGCGGTCTACGTCAGCCTTGACGACCTGTGGTTCTCGAACCATCGCGTGAAGGATGCCGTGGCGTGGTTCGACTCGCACGGGTACACCCATCTTTTCATGGATGAAGTCCATCAGGTCGAGAACTGGCAGACGCTCGTCAAGAACCTGTACGACCAGTTCCCGTCTCTGAACATCGTCTATTCCGGCTCTTCCCTCCTCAAGCTTGGCAAGGGCAAGGGCGACCTGTCGCGACGCTTGGCAACATACGAGATGAAAGGACTTTCGTTCCGCGAGTTCCTGGCGTTTGAGGGAGTCTTGGACATTCCTCCGGTAGATTTCGGCAAGTTGCTGTCTGGCCACCGCAAGATCGCCGCCGACATCGTCGGCAAGGTCAAGATTCTGCCGTTGTTCGAACGTTACCTGCGCGAGGGCTACTATCCGTTCTACAAGGAAGTCCATGCGCTTTACCATTCTCGCATCATGGAAGCCGTGAACAAGGTGCTTGAAACGGACTGGCCCGCCGTGGCGGACGTGTCCGTTTCGACGGTGCGACGGGCCAAGCGGATGCTGGCCGTGCTGGCGGCGAGCGTTCCGCAGCAGCCGAACATGGCACGGCTCTACCGCGAGTTGGATACAGACCGGAATACCGGCATCAAGATACTCGAGGCGCTTTCCCGTAGCGGACTTCTTGCGCTTCTTCAGGGTAGCGGAGCGACGTTGAAGAACCTCTCCAAGCCAGAGAAGATCTATTGCGAGAACACGAACCTGATGTACGCCCTCGTCCCGCGGATCGACAAGGGCACGGCCCGCGAGACGTTCTTCCTGAACCAGCTGTCGAAAGATCATGGCGTTTCATATTCCGGTACGGGGGATTTCCTCGTTGACGGAAAATACGTGTTTGAAGTGGGCGGCGCCGGAAAGGGGTTCAAGCAAATCAAGGATGTTCCAAACAGCTATGTCGCCAACGACGACACGGAAATCGGCATCGGCAAGAAGATCCCGCTGTGGATGTTCGGACTGCTCTATTGAGAATAGGAGAAATATGGAAATGAAGAGAGGCTTAATTGAGATTGCCGTCTGGGCAGGCCTGGCCGTTGCGGCGCACGCGGCGGTGCCGGAGAAGATTCCGGCCGTCGTGTTCGAGGACGTGTTCGATCCGAGCGCGAGCCACGTGCAGGGCGCGTGCTGTTCGGATGACGCCGTCTACCTCACGCAGAGGACGGCGCTCTACAAGTTCGGCTGGGACGGCAAGCTACTCGCCAAGGTCGCGGTCACGAACCACACGGGCGACATCTGCTTCCACGACGGGAAGGTCTACACGTCCGTGTGCCTCTACAACTGCGAGAACCGCGGACGCATCCAGGTGTTCGACGGGAAGGACCTTTCGTTCGTGCGCGAGTCATCGGGCTTCCCGCGTCCGGCGGACGGCATCGCGTACATCGACGGCGTGTTCTACGTGGGCCTCGGGTCGAACTTCGCGAATCCGCCCCAGCCGCATCCCGACAACTGGGTGTGCCGCTTCGACGCGAAGACGCTCCTTCCGCTGGAGGAGAAGCGCAACTTCAACTACGGACACCTCACCAGCTTCGGCGTGCAGGACATCGCGACGGACGGCAAACGGCTATTCATCGCGTTCTACGCCGTAAGGGGTGCGCCGGCCGTGGTGGTGACGGACACGGACTGGAACATCCTCCAGAAGGTGGACGGCTTCACGGCGTCGAACGGACTCGACCTGCTGCCGGCGCGCCTGCGCGGCGACAAGTTGCGTTTCTTCCGCGTGACGACGTCGACTCCTCCTCGGCGCGACAATCCGTCGAAGAAGGGCATTGGCGCCAGCCTCACATTCTACGAGTTCAAGGAGGGTTCATTCATCGACATAACGGAACCGGGCAGACCATGACGGCAGAGGGATATGCGGGGAAACACCAAAAAGTGACAGAATGGCATGTTTGAAAATACAAAAAAATGACAAGAAGGCCATTCTCGGGCTTGAGAAAATGACAAAGTTCTGCTAAACTGTTTTCGCTTTCTTGGAGACAGTATGCTCAAACGAAAAATAGATGCTGAATTAGAGTCGTTTTTTGCCGATTCCAGCAAGGTTGCCTTGCTGGTCACGGGGGCGCGTCAAGTTGGGAAGACATTCAGCATACGCGAATTTGCAAGACGGCGATTCTCTTGTCTTGTTGAGATCAATTTCATCAAGATGCCTTCGGCAAAGGCAATCTTCACAGAGGGCATGACAATGGATGATTTCATTGTCAGGCTGTCCGCTCTTGCGGAGAGTCCAATGCCGCCGGGTGAGACGCTCGTGTTTTTCGATGAGGTGCAGGAGTGTCCGGAGATCGTCACCTACATCAAGTTCCTTGTTGATGACGGGCGCTTCCGCTATGCGTTGAGCGGGTCGTTGCTGGGGGTTGAGCTGAAGAATCTCCGTTCCGCGCCAGTCGGCTATCTTCGGGAAGTCCAGATGTTCCCGCTTGATCTGGAGGAGTTCGTCAGGGCTCTTGGACTGAAGGACGAGGTGTTTGCGCATGTGCGTAGCTGTTGGACGGATGTCAAGCCGGTTGACGCCATTGTCCATCAGAAGATGATGTCGCTTTTGAGGCTGTACCTTGTCGTCGGCGGCATGCCGGCGGTTGTGCAGAAGTACATCGACACGAAGAATGTCGCAGAGGTGGTGAAGGTGCAGAAGAGCATTATCGTGGAATACCGCAAGGATGCGACGAAGTACGCACACGGAAGCCGGATGGACGTTCTGCGCGTCCTGGAGCTTTTGCCGGAAGAGCTCAACAAGCGGAGCAAGCGGTTCCACGTGGCCGACGTCAAGAGCGGAAGCCGGTATGAGCGGCTCGAGGACAACTTCATCTGGTTACGTGAGGCGGGCATCGCGCTGCAGGTTTGTTCGGTCACTGATCCAAGGACGCCGTTACGGCTGTCTCGGAACTCCAATATGTTCAAGCTGTTCATGAACGATGTTGGATTGCTGGCTGCCATGTACATGGACGGGATTCAGTTCCGGCTGCTGTCAGGTGAGACGGACATGAACTTCGGGTCCGTCTACGAGAATTTTGTCGCACAGGAACTTTGCGCGCACGGTTTCCCCCTTTACTATTTTAGCTCGGGGGCGAGTTGCGAGGTCGATTTCCTGGTTGAGCACTCGGGCAAGGTGCTTCCGATCGAGGTGAAGTCTGGGAGACACTACAGGTCGCACGCCTCGCTGAACGGCGTGTTGTCGAACAAGGCATACGGAATCGACTCGGCTACGGTAGTGTGCAATGCCAATGTCGCGCGTGCAGGCGAGGTCGTTTACATGCCGGCGTATTTTCTCATGTTTTTGGAGCATGACGGCCTTCCGGAGAATGCCGTCTACGAAATTGAACTGTAGAAAGGTTGAAATTACCGATGAATAAAGACTACTCATTCCCAGTTGGACAAGATGTCGCGTCCAAGTTCGGATGCGGACGCTTCCGCATGGAGGAGCACCTGCTCGAACGGTGCGCGGAAGAGGTGCTTCGCTTCGGGCGAAAGCCGCTCTTCGTCTGCAACGACACGACCTACGAGATCGGCTACGAGAAGGTCGCCGGATCGCTGCGGGCCGAGGGCGTGGAGCCGAAGGTGCTGAAATACAACGGTTTCTGCTGCCGCGAGACGGCGCTCGACCTCGCGCAGAAGGGGGCCGTGGACGGCATCGACATGGTGATCGGCTGCGGCGGCGGGGTGGTGATCGACTTCTCGAAGTGCCTCGCGGACATCGCGGGCGTGCCGCTCGTCACGATGCCCACCAGCTCCGCGACGTGCTGTGCGTTCACGCCGATCGCCCCCTGCTACACGCCGGAGGGACGCTACATCTCCACGTCGTTCTTCCGCCGCGAGATCGCCGCCGCGCTCCTGGACCTGACGATCCT
>CAMPAF010000022.1 GCA_946631535.1 uncultured Verrucomicrobiota bacterium | reverse complement strand
TCATCGGCCGCGCGAAGGAGAGGAGGTTCGTGGCCGCCTCCCACACGCCGTGGTGCGCGCTCACGAGCAGGATGGGCTTGTCCGTCTCCTCGAGGAGGAGCTTCACCGCCGCCGGATGCCCTTCCGAGACGTCAAGGTGCTCCCGCCAGTTCTCGCGCGTGATGACGTGCGGCACGCGCAGCGCCTCGCAGATGTGCCCGGCGAGATGCCCCCAGCTGGCGCGCGCGATGCGGTCCGCCTCCTTCGGGTCGTCCGTGATGCCCGCCTTGAGGATGTTGTCCACCGCCGTACGCCGCCGCTTCCGGAAAAGCGGAAACAGGAAGCGCGCGAAGGCGCTCCCCCAGTCGTAGGCGTGCCGGTCGATGAAGTTCACGATCGCCTCCACGGCCAGACCATCTTGATGGCGAAAAGCATGCCGGATATTTTACCATAATTGCCGTCCGCCGTGGGATTTGCTATGCTACGCGCCATGAAGAAACTGTATACCCTGCTTGCCTTCGCGGCGGCCGGAGCGGCGACGCTCCTTGCCGCCCCCGTCCCGAAGATCATCTTCGACACGGACATGGTGGAAGACTATGACGACGTGGGGGCGATGGCCGTCCTCCACGCGCTGGCCGACGAGGGGAAGTGCGAAATCCTCGCCGTCGCCACCTGCACGCGCGACAACTCGTCCGTCGCCGCCGTCGAAGTGCTAAACGCCTTCTACGGCCGCCCCGAGATCCCCGTGGGCTGCGCCAAGGAGCTGGGCGTCGTCGGCACGCCGCGCGGCGACGCCGAGCGCAAGGGGCACCAGAAGTTCGTGCGCCTCGCCGCCGCCTACCCCGAGTGGGTGAAGCACCCCAACTCCAACGACGCGCCCGACGCGAACAAGGTCTACCGAAAGGCACTCGCCGCCGCGCCCGACAAGAGCGTGACGTTCGTCTCCGTGGGCTTCATCACGAACATGCGCCGCCTCCTGGAGACGAAGGGCGACGAGTTCTCGCCGCTCGACGGGCGCGCGCTCGTGGCGAAGAAGGTCGTGCGCTGGTACGCGATGGCCTGCAAGCATCCCAAGGGCCGCGAGTACAACTCGAAGTGGGACGCCGCCTCGTCGAAGATCGCGTTCGAGAACTGGCCCACGCCGATCGTGTTCTCCGACTTCGACCTCGGCCGCAACATCTACAGCGGGCGCACCGTCGCCGAGCGGGAATACGCCTACCGCAACCCGGTGAAGGACATCTTCTCCTGGTCGCTCCCCTCCCGCGAGAAGGTGCGCGCGGGCAAGGCCGAGGAGAAGTCCGAGGAAGGCCGCTGCTCGTGGGACGAGGTGACCGTCTTCGCGGCCGTCCACGCCATCGGACGCTACTTCAACACGGAGCGCGGCACTTTCCGCATGGTCGGCGACAAGGGCGAGGACGAGTGGATCCCCGACGAAAAGAGCGCCAGCTGCCGCCTCCTGCCGGCCGAGGGGCGCGAGCGGTACAACTACCCCGGCTGGGAGATCGGCCGGCTCATCGACGAGCTCATCGCCCGCGAGCCGAAGGCCCGCCGCACGGACGAGGCGATCGCCTCCTTCCGCCGCTCGAAGCTGGAAAAGACGGCCACGGGCGTCCGCCTGCTCCGAGACGGCAAGCTACTGTGGAATTTCGAGATCGACACGCCGGAGGGCCGCCCCTTCTTCCATCCGCTCAACCTGCCGTCCGGCAAGCCGCTCACGGACGTGCGCCCGAAGGACCACATCTGGCACCTCGGCTGGTGGTTCTCCTGGAAGTTCATCAACGGCGTCAACTACTGGGAGCCCGCCGACGCGAAGCGCGCGGGCGTGGAGCCGGAGGGCCGCACGCGCGTGACGAAGAAGTCCATCTCTCGCGACGGCCTCGACTGCGTCGTGAAACTGAACCTCGAGTACGGTCCGCGCGCCGCAAAAGACCCAGTGCTGACGGAGGAGCGCACGATCGAGATCGACCCGCCCGACCCCAACGGCGGCTACACGATCAATATCCGTCACCTCTTCACCGCGCGGCAGGACGTAACCCTCGACCGCACGCCGCCGCACGGTAGCACGGCCAAGGGCAAGTGGGGCGGCGGCTACGCAGGAGCGACCTTGCGCCTCGCGCCGTCTGCCGCCGCCGCGCTCGACGTGCGCGGCTTCGCGGGCGGCGACTCGCCCGCCGCCGTCACGGGCACGGAGACGAAGTACCTCGACTTCGCCGACCCTGCCACCGGCGAGGGCGTGACGTTCACGCAGGTGGCCGCGCCCGCCACCGCGCGCTTCTACGTGTGGCCCGACAAGCGGATGATCAACCCCTCGCCCGTCTACACGGGTCCCCTCTCGCTCAAGAAGGGCGAGACGCTCGAGCTCGCCTACCGCCTCGCGGTCCACGCCGACCGCCGCGTGAAAGGCGCGCTCGCCGCGCGTCCGCAGGAGAAGATGGACCGCGGCCTCGTCGCGTCCGTCACGCCGCGCGGCACGTACGTCTCATGGCGCCTCCTCGAGAGCGACCCCGCCGGCGTCGGCTTCGACCTCTGGCGGCGCGTCGGCGGACGCGTCGAGAAGGTCAACGCCGCGCCGATCGTCCAGACGAGCGACTTCTTCCTCCCAGGCTTCACCGACCGCGCGGCCGAGTATTCCGTGGACGGCAAGAGCTTCACGCCCGTGCGCGGAGAGGAGCTCGGCGGCGTCACGTGCGTGCGCATCCCGCTCGCGGACACGAACGCGACCGTCTCCGCGGTGGCCGTGGGCGACCTTGACGGCGACGGCGCGTACGACTACGTCGTCAAGACCCCTTCCGGCGGCACCGATCCGTGGGATCTCGTCTGGAAGCCCGCGAAGGACACGCACAAGCTGGAAGCCTACTCCTCCTCGGGCAGCTTCCTCTGGCGGCGTGACCTCGGCTGGAACATCGAGATGGGCATCTGGTACTCGCCGTTCATCGTGGCCGACCTCGACGGCGACGGCAAGGCCGAGGTGATCGCCAAGACCGCACCGCTCGCGCCCGACTTCCGCGACCCCGACGGGCGCGTCCAGCGCGGCCCGGAATACCTCACGGTCATCGACGGACTCACGGGACGCGACATCTGCTCGACGCCGTGGATCGCCCGCACCGCACCAGACCATGTCGACGACTACAACCACTACGCCTCGCGCAACCAGATCGCGCTCGCGCACCTCGACGGCAAGACGCCGTGCGTCATCATGGAACGCGGCACGTACGGCAAGATGATCGTGGACGCCTACTGCTTCCGCAACCGCAAGCTCGAGCGCGTGTGGCGCTGGAACAACGAGTTCCTCTCGCGCCGCCTGCGCGGGCAGGGCGACCACGCCTGCCTCTGCGAGGACGTGGACGGCGACGGATGCGACGAGGTGCTGATCGGCTCGCTCACCCTCGACCACGACGGCACCGTGCTCTGGTGCAACGGGCGCGGCCACTCCGACGCGCACTACTACGGCGACATCGACCCCGTTCGCCCCGGCATGGAGCTCGCCTTCATCTACGAGACGCGCCAGCTGAACGGCGGCGGCATGCTCATGACGGATCCCGTCACCGGCGGCGAGATCTGGAAGCTGCCCGTCCGGACGCACCATGTCCATGGCGCAGGACTCTGCGCCGACATCGATCCCGCGTATCCCGGCCTGGAGTTCTACGGACAGGAGGTGGACCAGGCCGGCCACTCCGCCAAGAACACGCACCCGCAGAGCGACAACCGCTGGCTCTACACGGCGGACGGCACGCTCCTCTGCGCCTACACGAACTGCTTCCGCTACGGCAACTCCCGCCCGAACATCTACTGGGACGGCGACCTCCAGCGCGAGATATTCGCTGGAGGAATCAAGGACCACGACGGCTCGCTCGTCTCTGGCACAGTTCCCTCGGCGCGGCTCGTGGCCGACATCTTCGGCGACTGGCGCGAGGAGTTCATCACCGGCCACCAGGGCGAGATCCGCATCTACACGACGGATATCCCCGCGCTCGACCGCCGCGTCTCGCTCATGCGCGACCCGGCGTACCGCTCGCGCATCACGATGGCGACCTCGGGCTACAACCAGCAGCCGATCCTCACCTACGTGCCGTCCGCCCAGGCGCCGAACATCTCGCTGCGAGTGGCGCCCAACTTCCGCTCCTGCCGGCTCGACGTCGTCGCGCCGCTCGACAAGCCGCTCAAAGGCACGCTCGCGTTCGACGGCCTGCCCGAGAAGTGGAGCGTGGATTTGCCGCCGCAGGCGATCGACCTGCCGCCCGGCGGACGCTGGACGCGCGAGGTCAAGTTCCGCCGCCCGCCAAACCCGAAAGGCCGGTACGACTTCCGCCTCGCGCTCGCCCGTCCAGGCGCCGCCCAGCTCGTGCTGCACCACACCGCAGTGGCAAAATGACGATGTCCCTCGGCAAGAAAACGCTGGCGCTGGCCGCAACGTTCGTCTGCATGGCGTGCGCCGCCACGGACGTGACGTTCCTGATGTGCTACCGCCCCGACCACCCCGAGGACCCGGCCACAAAGCAGATTCTCTCGTTCACCGCCCGGCGGCCCGAGATACGTCCGTTCCAGTGGGGCGGACTCACGCTCCCTGGCGCGGGCGGACGCGCCACGTTCATGCTCGCGCTCGCCGGCGGCACGGCGCCGGACATCTACAAGGCATGGTTCCACATCCTTAGGCACGACGTGGAAGAGGGCTTCTGCTACCCGCTCAACGAATGGCTCGGCGAGGACGCGGACGGAGACGGCAGGCTCTCCGACGCCGAGGCGATGTGGTCCGGCTGGAAGGACGTGCCGCAACTCTGGCGAGACGTCGCTACGAAGGACGGCAAGGTGTACGCGGTCCCCACGCCGGGCTTCGCCTACTACGGCATCGTCTACCGGAAGGATCTCGTGAAGGCCGCAGGACTCGACCCCGAGGTGCCGCCGCGCACGTGGAACGAGTTCGCCGGCTGGTGCGAACGCCTCACCTTCCGCGACAAGACGATCGCAGGCGCCAAGCTCCAGCGCGGCCAACGCGCGTTCGGCATCGAGAACCGCCCGTGGGGCTTCCTGCCGTGGGTGGGCGCGGCCGGCGGAGACGTGATCCGAATGTCGAATGACGAATCCCGGATGTCGGATGTCGAAGGCCGGCTGTCAAAAGGAGGAAGACAATGGGAGGCGTGCTTCGATTCGCCGGAGTGTTTAAGGGCGGCGGACTTTCTCCACTCGCTCATCACGAACGGCGTGGTGCGGGCGCTGCCGCAACTCTCGCTCTCGAACGAGATCGCGGACCTCTTCGTGCAGGGCGAGATAGTGAGCGTGTTCGGCGGCGAAGACCTGGTGACGTACCTCACCGAGAGCCTCAACTTCCCGGCGGAGCAGATCGGGCTCATGCCATTCCCGGCGGCGGACGAGAATTGCCGCCCCGTGCTGCAGGCGCACAAGCATTTCTACGCCATCACGGAAGGCGTGGGGCGGCGTCCGAAAGAGGAACGCGACGACGTGTGGGCGTGCGTGAACGAGCTGACGTCCGCCGCGGTCTACGACGAGACGGTACGCAAGAACGTGGCCGAGGGACGTGCGCGGTGGTGTCTACCGTCCGACCTGAAGCGCCTCGGCTTCAACGAGCACCTTGCAGAGGTGCCGCCCGGCATCCGCAAGATGTACGACGACCTGGAGGCGGGTCGGATACGCGCCGTCACGGAACCGTCCGTAGGATTCTGGCAGGCGGCAAGCGATCTCGTGAGCCGTCGCTTCCTAGGCATACTTCTGAGCGACGCGGGGAAGGACTTCGACTACCGGGCGGCGCTGAAGTCGATCACGGACGACGCGAACCGCGGCCTGATGTTCGACGCCGACAAGCGCGGGATAGAGCAAAAGCGCCCTCTCGCCCGCGTCATCCTGGGCATCGTGGCGATCATAGCCATAGCATGCGGCTGGCTGGCCTTCGGCGGTGGTGTCGGTCGCCGGCTGTCGAGTGTCGAGGCGGATGGGCAGGGACAGAAGACAGAGGACGAAGGACAAAGGAGAAAGGCGGCAGGAAGGCAATCTTCAATCTTCAATCCCCAATCCTCAAATCTCAAAATCGCTCCCTGGCTCTTTCTTTTGCCTGCGATTGCGTCCATCGCGCTATGGAGCTACTGGCCGCTCATGCGCGGCGCTGTGATGGCGTTCCAGGACTACCGAATCGTGGGGAGCGGAGAGTGGCAGGGGCTGGACAACTTCATCCGCGTGGCATCTGATCCCGGCTTCTGGAAGGCTTGGGGCCGCACGCTGCAGTACGTCGGCATCACGCTCGCTCTCGGATTCGTGACGCCCGTCGTGCTAGCGCTTCTCCTCACGGAGATTCCGCGCGGGAAGATATTCTTCCGCACTCTCTACTTCCTGCCGCACCTCACGAGCGCGCTCGTGATAATGCTGCTGTGGAAGATGATGTTCGACCCGACGGAGAACGGAATGCTGAACCAGCTGCTCGCGTTCTTCGGAATCGGGCGGCAGGCGTGGCTGCAGGATCCGGCGTGGGCCATGACGTGCTGCATCCTGCCCGGCGTGTGGGCGGGCGCGGGCATGGCGAGCCTAATCTACGTGGCGGCGCTCGGCAGCCTGCCGCCGGACTACTACGAGGCGGCGGCGATCGACGGGGCAGGCATCTTCGGGCGCTTCCGGCACGTGACGCTGCCGCAGCTGATGCCGCTCATGGTCATCAACTTCGTAGGCGCGTTCATCGCGGCATTCCAAGGCATGGGCTCGATCTTCCTTCTCACGTTCGGCGGGCCAGGCGACGCGACGAGCGTCCTCTCGCTCGCGATCTGGAAAGAGGCGTACAACAACCTGCGCTTCTCCACAGCCACGACGATGGCCTGGTTCCTGGGCGTGGCGCTCATAGGGTTCACGTATCTCCAGATACGCTTCCTGCGCCGCGTCGAGTTCCGGCAGGCGGCCGCAAACTGACCGTTTGGCGAAAGGCCGCCGAATGTGGTAAAATAGCCGCATGGAAAAATGGTATGTCAGGAACACGGCGGGCAAGGTGTTCGGTCCGATCGACCTTGAAACGCTCAAGGGATGGGTCAAGGACGGACGCATAGAGCCGCTCGCGGGCATTTCGTCCGACCTCAAAAACTGGATGCTGGCGCCGTTGAAGCCGGAACTGGAGATGAATTGGATCGTGGAGAACGAGCCCGGGCAGTTCTACGGACCTACGCACCGTACTGTACTGGACGACCTCAAGAAGGCCGGTGCGCTATCTCGCGAAGCTCGCTTCTTTCAGGACGACCGTGGCGCCGGCGCCGAGCGCTTGCGCGCTCTCGAGGGAGCACTTGCGGCCAAGGACGCCGAGCTCGTCAACAAGGAGACGGTATTCGTCGAAGCCCAGAAGCTTTCCGGGAAGAAGGACCTGCAGCTGGCCGCCGCACAGAAGACCATAGCGCAAAGGGACGAGCGCATCGCCGAAGCGGTGGCGACGCTCGCGCAGCGAGATGGGCAGGTCGCCGAGCTGACGAAGGCCGTGGCGCAGAAGGAGAGCGACCGCGCGCGCGCCGAGGCCATGTTGGCAGAGCGCGAGGCCGAGGTGCAGCAGCTGCGCAACGAGCTCGCGCAGTTCGAGAAGCAGGTGGCCGAACTGAAAGAAGAAATGGAACGGCGTCAGACCCCACCCGCGCGCGAATGGTCCACAGACGTGATCGTGCCCGAGGTCGTGGCGGACGAAATGCCCCCGCCCGTCGCCCGCCAGGCATTCAGCTTCGGCGGAACAGGCCCTGCGTCCAACACGGCAGCGCTAGCAGACCTTGAGCGGCGCGCACAGCAGGAACTCGCACGGATAGGACCGCTCCGCGTAAAGAAATTCTTCAAGCTAAAGAAGTGAGCGCCATGAAAAACGAGTGGTATCTGCGGACGCAGGACGAGACGTTCGGTCCAGAGACGAAGGAGCGCCTGATAGAATGGGCGCAGATGGGGCGCATCCAACCGGGGCAGGACATCTCCGAAGACGGGATAAACTGGCGTCCGGCGACGGAGATTCCGTTCCTGGACATGCGATGGTCAATCGACATAGGCGACGGACTGCCACGCGGCCCGTTCAACAAGCAAGCCGCCCAGGCGCTGCTTGCGAGCGGACGCCTGCCGAGAGGCAGCAAGCTGGTGGAGGTGCGGCCGAACTTCGAAGAGGAGAACAGGGAGGACCGGGAGGACCGGGGCGACCTGGAGGACCAGGGCGACCGGGAGGACCAGGACAACCGGGACCACCGGGACGGCCGGGAATACCGGGAGAACGGGGGCAACCAGGAGACAGATGGCAATTTGGGAGCGGGGGAGAATCAAGCTCTCAAGGAGCAAATTGCCAAGCTGGAGGCAAAGATAAAGCAGCTGCGCGAGGACAACAGGGCCATACGCGCGGAACTTTCCGCGGCGCAGACGCTCCTCAACGCAAAGGACTCCGTGCTGGCCGAACGCAATTCCGAGCTTGCAGAGCGCGCCTCCGCCATCGAGGCAAAGGACTCGGAGCTAGCCGCAAAGGACAACGCGCTAGCCGCAAAGGACATGGCACTGGCCGAAAGCGCTTCGGCACTGGAAGCGAAGGACTCCGAGCTCGCTGCAGTGCGGGCAGCGAACGAGAAGTCGCTGCGCGCACTCGAAACGCAAAAGGAATCGGAACTCGCCGCAAAGGACGGCGAGATAGCAAAAGCGCAGCAGGCCATCTCCGCTGCGCGCGCCAACGAGGAAGAGTACGAGGCGCGAATCCTCTCGCTGTCTGACGAGCTCAAGCGACTGCCGCCCACGGCACGCCTGGCGGCAGACGCGCAGGCTGCGGTCTATGCCCTCATGAAGGAGGAGGCTGACGAGCTTGCCGCCGCGCTCGAAGCCGAGAACCGCGAGGCCGAAGCGCTGCGCCAGTACCGCCAAAAGCGCACCGAGCGTCTGCTCGCGCGTCGTCAGGAGATTCTGAAACACATCGGCACCGACGCCGAGGACATGACGCGACGCGCCCTGCGCGAACATCCCGACGACCCACGCACAACGCAGCTGCGGCAAGAGCTGGATGCCCTGCGTATCCTGCAGGAAAAGACCGCTCTCGAAAGTGAGCAGAAGATACGCGATCTCTCCGCCAAGCTGCGCGAGCGTGAGACGGAGGTCAAGCGCCTAGAGCAGCAGACCGGAGACCTGACCGCCGTCTACCGCCAGCTCCAGGAAACGCGCGAGAAGCTGCAGCGCCGCGAGAAGGAACTGATGGATGAGCGCCAGAAGGCGGAGGAGATCAACCAGCAGCATGCTGCGGCGCAGCAGGCGCTCCTCACACGACTCTCGGCGCTGGAGATGGGACTGCCAGGCGCCACACACCAGTCGCGCGAGGCACGCAGCGTCCGACTTGCGCCGTGGATGGGGTTAAAGGGTTAGAAGGTTAAAGGGTTAGAAGGTTAGAGGGTTGGAGGGTTAGAAGGTTGATGAAGGAATACGAACTGGCAGGGATAGAGACGATCGCGCGTGGAGTGTGCGTTATCGACGGCAAGATATTGCTTTGCCGGGCGAAGGGCGGCACGACCACCTACCTGCCGGGCGGCCACATCGAGTTCGGCGAGACAGGCCGCCAGGCACTCGTGCGCGAGATCAAGGAGGAGCTTGGGCTGGAATCGTCCACCGGCGCATTTCTCGGCGTGGTGGAGAATACTTTCCTCCAGCACGGCAAGCCTCACGCCGAGATCAACCTCGTATATCAGCTGGCACTTGCGGATGGAGAGGCCAAGGCGCGCGAGGACTGGATCGAATTCGAATGGCGTCCGCTCAACGACCTGGACGACCTGCTGCCTGAAGCTTTCCGAAAACTGGGACAAGACCCTGTCGCCCGCTTTGAACCGTGAAAACCCTCTCGCTCGTCATACCCGTGTACAATGCGCCCGACCAAGCGCGGGCGGCATTGGCGCACATCCCCGAGCTGGCGGCATGTGCCGCAGGCTGTGGGTTCGAGCTCACAGAGGCAATCTTCGTGGATGACGGTTCGGAGCCGCCGCTTGACCTTTCAGGCACGGGCGATACGCCCGTGCGCCCAGTTAGGATACTTAGGCAACCCCAAAACCGCGGCAAGGGAGCGGCCGTACGGCGCGGCGCGCTGGAGGCGACGGGCGACTGGGTGCTGATGAGCGACGTGGACCTTTCGGCGTCGCTCACGGAATTCTCGAGGCTCGCGCCGCACGCGGATGCCTGGATGGTCTGCGGCAGCCGCTACGGACGCGCAGGCATGCCGCTTCGCCGCCGCATACTCTCGCGCATCTTCCATGCGCTCGTCTGGCTCGTGGGCGTTCATGGCGTCAAGGACACGCAGTGCGGCTTCAAGCTCTTCCGCATGGAGAAGATGCGCACGATCTTCGAGGCGCAGCGTATCGAGCGCTTCGCATTCGACGTGGAACTCATCAGGCGCGTGTTCCGCGCGTGCGGAACGGTAGTCGAGGCTCCCGTAGCCTGGCGCGGCGGCCGACGCAGCTCGTTGCGCGTGCTGCGAGACGCGCCGCGCATGCTTTGGGACCTGCTGCGGACCTGAAACGCGCCTAGAACCGAGCGAGGTCGAGCATCGAATTGGGGCCAAGCGCACGGAGGTAGATGAAAAATCCCACACGCACGTCCGAATGGCCCTTGGATCCGTCGATGCGTTCGTAGGCATTCTCGTAGGCCACCTGCAAACGGAAGCCCAGGCAGTCTGTCATGATGTCGAACCACGAGCCGACCTCGTCGACCTCGTCCAGTCGGCAGTCGTAGCGGATGTACGGAGCCCAGGCGAAATGGTCGCAGACCTGATGCTCGAACCCGAGCTGAATAAGATTGGAGTATTCCCAGTTCCAGCGCTCGTAGTACGAGGGAACGTAGTCCCAGATGCGGTGGTCACGGCCGATATAGCTGACGTACCAGTTGAAGTCGCTAGTGACGTGGTGCTTGAAGATGACGTCGGCGTAGGCTACCTTGTCGGAGTCGGTGTCGTACTCCACGCGTGTGCCGAACGAGGTCTTCTTGGTGGGGTTGAGGCGAACGCGCGCACCAGGCACGACGTTCCCGCGCTTGTTGTAGTGCGGATCGTCGTTGTCCTTCGCGTAGCCGTGCCACACGCCGGCGTCGTTCCCGTAGCGGCTGTAGCTTTCGAAGGGAATGGCCGCGTATATGTCGGTGTCGAGGACGGCGTGCGAGTTTCCGTCGTCGTCCGTGCGCCGGAAGAAGTTCCTGATGCCGGGACGGATGCCGTGCCAGTTATAGGGAAGTCCGCGCCCCTCAAACCCGAACTGGTCGAGCCACTCGGTGGCGCCGTCGTAGCTGTCGAAGACATATGCGCGGCGCGAACGGCCGTTGGCCGTCTCCACGGCCTGATAGGAGTAGTCGAGGTACGGCTCCACCGTGTGGCGCCAGCGCTCGGAGAGCCAAGCGCTGCCGCGAGCGCTGGCCGTGAAGCCAAACTCGCCGATGTTGCGGTATATGGCGTCGCCGGAGGCGATGCTGCGGCCGCCTTCGTCGATGAGCAGCGCACGTGCGTTGCCGCTGTCGCTCCAGTATGTGCCGCGATATGTCACGCGTGGCACGACAGATATGACGTCCAGCATCTTGAACGGCAGCGTGACACGGTGCGCGGTGTCGGCACGGAACGCCTGATAGTCTGCGCCGCGGCCATCTGGGCCAAGGTACGGGAGGTAGCGGAACATGGCGTCAGAGGCTCCAGGGTATTTGGCATAGTCGCGGTTCAGGTAGCCGGCGCGAGTCTGCGATTCGTAGTTTGCGGGCAGGTCCCAGATCGGCTGCGGCGAGATCGCCAGCCAGCCTTCCGGAAGGCGCGCTGTTCCGCCGAAGAAGTCGTTGATGGGGCCGGACACGGAGCCGCCGAATGCCCAATTGTTCTCGCGATGCTCGTATGCCGCCTCGTTGGCGGGAATGCTCTCGCCGCGCTCGTCCCTCTGGAAGAAGTCGCGCATGACCCACGAGTCGGAGAGGTATACGGCGTGGATGCGCATCGCGTCGCGCTCGGTGATGTCGGCATTGTGGTCGAACACTATGCGGTAGCGCTCGCGGTCCACGTCGCTGCCCCAGTTGCGGTAACGGTGCCTGTCGTCGTTCCAGCGGTGCTCGTACTTGTCGTAGTTCATGTCCCAGGCATTGTACGCCTTGATCTTGCCGACGCCGAACTCCTTGAGGTTCCAGCGCAGAGTCTGACCCACCGCGAACCCGTTCCTAGTTCGGTAGTCGGCATAGGTGGAACCTCCGAGGGAGGCGCTATCGGGCTTGCCCTCGTTTATGAGGTCATAGACGTATCCTGTGAGAATGTAGCCGCCCCAGCGCGACGTGTAGCCCGGCATGAACCGGAAGCCGTAGTCGGTGTTCAGCGGATAGTACCAGTATGGCACCCACAGCACGGGGATGTCCCACAGGCGGACCCAGGCGTCCTTGACCGTGGCCGAATGCTGCTCGCGGTACGCGAACTCGCCGGACAGGCACCAGTGGAGGCAGCTGTCATCGTTCGTGCAGGTAGTCATCAGCGTATTGCCGCTTAGCTTGTAGAAGCCGTCCGCGCTTCGGCTGATGCTGTCGGCGCGAAAACGGTACGGGCTTGCGACTGCCTCGACCCTGCCGCTGGCGACAAGTTCGCCGGTGGCGCGGCTGGCCGACATGTATTCTCCGCGAACGACGAGCTCCTGCGGAGTCTTCCTGCTGGCCTCCTCAACGTTCTCCGGTCCGTAGAGCAGGGACTCGAGAAATTGCGCCTGCGCAATCGCCGCGCAAAGTACCAGGATGGTGGCAAGTGTCTGTCTCATGTCGGGTTCCTTTTCACATGGTGGTCGTCGGGCCGCCGGAAGAGTATAGCACTTGCCCCGACTCCGCGTCCAGTATGGAATAGGACTCGGGGTGGCGATGCAGTTCGGAAACGAACGTCAGCTTCGTGCTGAACTTCGCCTGCAGCTCGGCGAGGATCTGCGCGTCCTCTGTGCGCAGACGGTTCATCACCGCCGGGGATATCACGATCTTCGGCACGAACGGGCGCTTCTCCTCCTCGCTCTTCCTGAGGAGCGTGGTGAGCTGGCGCTGCAGCTCGATCGAGATGGCGAGCGGACTCTTCACGTGCCCGTAGCCGTGGCAGCACGGACAGGCGGAGCTGAGCTTCGAGAGGATGGACTTCTCGTGGCGCTGGCGGCTCATCTCGAGCAGGCCAAGATCGGAGATGTTGAGCACGCGCGTCCTCGCTCGGTCGCGCTTCAGCGCGGACTTCAGCTCCTTGACGACCTGACGCTGGTGCTTCATGCTCTTCATGTCGATCAGGTCAAGCACCACGAGGCCGCCGATGTTGCGCAGCCGCAGCTGGCGCGCCACCTCCACCACGGCCTCCTTGTTCACCTCGAGGATCGCCTGCTCCTGCGCGTCCTTGCCGGTCCCCTTGCTCTTGTGGTGGCCCGTGTTCACGTCCACGGCGATGAGCGCCTCGGTCTCGTCGATCACGAGGTACCCGCCAGACTTCAGCCGCACCTGGCGGCGGAATGCGGCGCCCAGCTGCTTCTCGACGCCGAAGTGGTCGAAGATGTTCAAGGGGCCGTCGTAGCGGCGAAGCTTGTTACGGGCGCGGCGGGAGATCTTGCTCGTCACCTCGCGCATCTCGTCGAAGGTCTTCTCGTCATCGATCACCACGCACTCGATGTCCTCCGTGAGCCAGTCGCGAACGACGCGTTCCACGAGGCCCGGCTCCTGGAATACGCAGCACGGCGCGAGGCGCGTCTTCACGTTGTGCTGGAGCTCGTTGTACTCCTCCAGCAGGTTCCGCAGGTCGCGCGCAATCGCTTTCGGCGTGGCACCCGAGGCAGCCGTGCGCGCGATGATGCCGACCTCGGCGGGGATTGGCAGACGGTCGAGTATCTTCTTCAGCCGCTTGCGCTCCGCATCGTCTCCAATCTTCTTCGAGACGCCGCGCGTGCCTGCGCCGGGCATCATGACGAGATAGCGGCCGGGGATGGAGAGGTTCGCGGTCACGCGCGGCCCCTTCGTCGAGATCGGATCCTTCGTCACCTGCACGGTGATGGGCGTGCCAGGCTTGAACATCTCGTGGATCTGCTCGTTCGTGAGGCGGTTTGAGCGGCGTTTCTTGCCGCCTTTCCCCTTGCCGCCCTTCCCTCGGCCCTTGCCGCTCTTGGCGGGCTTCTCGTCCTCGTCGTCATCATCATCGTCGTCGAGGTCTATTTCGTCAAGGAACGCCTCAGCGTCAGGAGTCATGTCCCAGTAGTGGAGAAACGCGTTCTTCTTGAGCCCGATGTTGACGAACGCCGCCTGCAGGTCGTCCTCCAGGTTCTGGACTACGCCGCGGAAGACCGACCCGACGAGACGCTCCTCCTCTGGATGCTCCACCATGTACTCCTCGAGCTTGTCGTTCTCAAGTACGGCAACGCGCGTCTCGAGCTTTTCGACGTTGACGACTATCTCTCGCTTGAGCGTCTTCTTCTTGAACCAGTCGGTGATGGTTCCCGTCACCGTCTCGATTATCGCCTTGATTCCTATAGCCATTTCTTTTTTTCTCCTTTAAGAGGTTAATAAGTTGTATGACAGGACAAAGGACGGAGGACAGAGGACAAAGGATAAAACCTCTGTCCATTGTCTTTTGTCCTTTGTCCTAAAATTCTCATTCTTCGGCTCCTCCATGCACCGCCACGCTCTGCAAAAGCCCGAGCGCCGCCATGATGACGACGAGGAACGTGCGCCCCGCGCTGACCAGCGGCAGCGGCAGGCCCGTGATCGGCATGAGTCCGATGGACATCGCGATGTTCACGTAGACGTGTGAAAACACAAGCGTGCATATGCCTATCGCCAGTAGCCGTCCTCTGTCATCCTGGCATCGCCACGCCACGCGCAGGCCAGACAGCAGTATCCCCAGATAGAGCAGCAGGAGGCTCAGGCATCCCATGAACCCCAGCTCTTCGGCAAGCACGGCGAAGATGAAGTCGTTCATGGAGACAGCTGGCGGCAGGTAGCCGAGCTGCTTCAGCGCCCCCTTGCCAAGGCCCTTCCCCCACCACGATCCAGACCCGATCGATATGCGGGCCTGCCGCAGGTTGTAGCCGTCGCCGTGGATATCCCTGTCCGGGAACAGGAACACGCGCAAGCGCTTGAGCTGATGCTCCTTGAGCGGGATGCGGCTGTAGATCCGCGCCTTGTCTTCGGGCCGGGACTGCCGCTCGGCCACGTACACGGTGCCCAGCATCAGCCCAGCAACCAGCAGTCCCGTCAGCAGGATCGTCACCAGCGCCTTCGTCCAGACGCGCGCTGCGAGCAGCATGATGAACGCCGTAGGGACAAGCACAAGCGCCGTCCCCAGATCCGGCTCCGCGAGGATCAGCGCGGCCGGCACGCCGAAGATCGCCAGTCCGCACAGTCCCCCGCGCCAGCCAAAGCGACGCGGAGCGACCTCCTCGTCCGTCGGTCTTCCGTACACGTGGGCCAGAAGAACGATCACCGCCAGCTTCGCGAGTTCGCTCGGCTGGAAGAACCACAGCCAGCGCCTGCCGCCGTAGCGTACCGCCCCGAAGGCCAGCACGGCCACCAGCATGGCGCACGCGACCGCGAAGACCGGGCCGGCGCACCAGTTCAGGAGCTTCCTGTAGTCTACCACCGTCAGGACCGCATAGACCACGAAGCCGATGGCGGCAGTCCAGGCGTGGACCGTCCAGAGGTCGTTCAAGGCGGCGGATGTGCGCGCCCCGCCGGCCGACTGGATGAGCCGCACGCCCATGTACACCAGCACGAGCATGCACGCGAGCATCGTCACGTCGATGCGCAGGTACTTGGAGAGGAAGGCCCTCACAGCCGCTGCTCTCCTTCCTTGCGCCCGAATATCCTCGAGAACACGGCGTTGACACGAGGCGCAACGGTCTTGCCGCCGGACTCGCCGCGCTCCACCACCATGGCAATTGCCACAGTCGGCTTCTCGAACGGAGCGAAGGCGATCACCCACGTGTTCTTGCGGCGCATCTCGCCCTTGCCGATCTCCGCAGTGCCGGTCTTGCCTGCGCATGTGACCGCAAGTCCGCTCGCGATCTTCTTGCCGGTGCCATGCAGGACAACGTCTAGCATCCCCTGCCGCACAAGCTCGATGCTGTCTTCAGAGAACGGCACCCGCCGCCCGCTCTCTGCTCCGCTTTTTTTGTGCAGATACGGCTTCACCACCGTCCCGCCGTTCGCCAACGCAGCCGCCACAACCGCCATCTGCAGCGGCGTCACAAGCAGCATGCCCTGCCCAATGGACATCTGGCACGTGTCGCCCGGATACCATGGCTCGTTGTAGTACGTCCGCTTCCATGTCTCGTCCGGCACCACCCCCGGCGTCTCGCCGCCGATGTCGATGCCCGTGCACGAGCCGAGGCCGAAGTCGTGGGCTGCCTCTATAAGCGCGTTCGTGCCGATCGCCGAGCCGATGTTGCAGAAGAACGTGTTGCAGCTCTGCTCCAGCGCCTGGCGCAGGTTGAGCGGGCCATGGCCGTAGTAGTCCCAGCAGCGGAGCTTCCACTCGCCGAGCTGGTACACCCCGGTGCAGTCGTATTCGTCGTCCGGCAGCCAGCCGGTCGCCAGCGCGGCGAGCGCCGTGATGGGCTTGAACGTTGAGCCTGGAGCGTAGGACTCGGAAATGGCGCGGTTCTGCCCGCGCTTGGCCGGCGCGTTCGTGAGCGAGGCGTAGACGTCAGGAGTCAGGTGCGGGATGCACGTGTTGGGGTCGAATGTCGGCGCCGACGCCATGGCAAGCACCGCGCCGTCGCGAGGATCCAGCACCACGCCGGCGCCGGTGACATCGGCAAGCTGACGCTCAAGCTCGGCCTGTATGTCTATGTCGAGCGTCAGCTCAAGGTCAAGCCCGTCCGCCGGCGCCACGTCGTCTGCCGCCGCGTCGGCCAGCTCCTTGCCGGCGCGCTTGCGCGGACGGAACCCGCGCGCGTCCACGAGCTGGAAGCGCTGGCCCGGGAATCCTGCGAGGTAGCGGTTGTAGAATCCCTCCACGCCCTTGCGCCCCTTCATCTCCAGCTCCTCGAAGAAGTGCGCCTCGCGCGCGCCAGCCTCCTGCGCGACCGATGGCTCGTCGCCGCCCGGACGGCCGCGCCCGGTGTAGCCGATCACATGCGCCGCCAGCGTGCCGTACGGGTAACGACGCTCGGCGCGCACCGCCAGCTCGAACCCGGGGAATCCATCGGCTCGCTCCGCGAACCGGGCGAAGGCCTGTTCGTCAAGATCGCGCCACACCGTGAGCGGAAGCGCGCTCGCACGCGCCACATGGCGGGCCACCTGAGAACGCGTGAGAGTTCGTTCCAGGCCGAGCGCGGACGCGAGGGCGTCCACCGCCGCATCGACGGCGTTGACGGTGTTGGACCAGTTGCCGCGCTGCTGCAGCTCTTCCAGGTTGCAGACGATGCAGCGGCTGGGACGGCAGTCCGCCAGCACGCGTCCCGAACGGTCGAGGATGCGGCCGCGCTGCGCAGGGATGCCGATGCGACGCGTTGTCTGCGAGGTCTCCACCTCGGCGAACTCGCCGGCCTTCACGGTCTGCAGGCGGTAGAGAGTGACGCCCAACACCGAGAAGGCAAAGAGGAACAGGCATCCAAGCCCGACGATGAACCACGTGGAGACCCTCATCCCTCCACCTCCTCTCGCAAACCGGCGAACCGCTCGATCCTCGGCAGGATCGAGAAGAGGAGCGCACCCGCTACAGCGGCAGGAAGCGCGCTCGCCACAAAGCGCACGAAAGCGGAACCTCCCCCGTACGTGCCCCAGGCGCTCAGCCAGGCCTCCTGCAGCGGCGCGAAGACCGCGGCAACGGACAGGCCAAGCGATGCGGACGTCCGAGCTCCTTCGCCGGTCCTGAGCAAGAAGCGCGCGATGGCACAGACCGGAAGCATGAAGCCGATGCAGCTTCCGAGCGGGAGTCCGCTCAGCGCCTCAACAAAGTAGCCTGCGGCGCATGCCGTCCATATCCAGCGCGTAACTGGCCGCGCCCCCTTGCGGTTGCGTTGCGGCCGGCCCGAGGCGGTAAGAGCCACGTAAAGCGCGAACACCAGCAGGAACGGCGGCTTCGCCCCGCAGAACGTCGGAACCATGTCCTGCAGCGCAGCTAGCAGGATCAGGCCTATCAATAGGAAGGCAATCTTGACATGGTCAGTCTTCACGGCGGATGAACACGCTTTCCAATGCTGGGAAGTTTACGGCGGAGATCACGTCGCCTTCTCGCTCCAGCCTTGTATCGTCTGCGTTCTGTCCGTCAAGCAGGAAGCCGACAACAAGACCGCGCGGGAAGACCCCGCCGAGTCCGCTAGTGATGATCTTGGCGCGCGGCGGCAGGTCAGGCCGCTGCTGCAGATGGCGAATGCGAAAAGGATTGACGACATAGAGTATGGACGCGTCGGCCTCGGCTGCGACGCACGTGGCGCCCCCGCCGTATAGGATGCCGTAGATGGGACCGAACGAGGGGTCTGGCGACTCGATCTCGCACGAGACGCGCATGGCAGGATCGATTACGAGCCGTACGTCGCAAGTGTGTGGAGTGACCGTGAGGACACGCCCAACCAGACCTTCCGGCACGGCCACGGTCGCTCCGGGCTTGACGCCGGCCAGCGACCCCTTGCCCACACGCAGGTATCCGCCGACCCCTGCCGTCCCGCTTCGGCTCAGCACCGGCGCCGCAATCCAGTTGGTCAAGAACGCCACCTCCCTTGCGTCATCATGGGGAGCCGCCATCTTGGCGGCGATCCCCCTGCCCGCCAACTCCATGCGAAGAGCGGCGTTCTCCTCCTTGAGACGACGGTTCTCGACTGCAAGGTCTAAGCGAGTGAAAAGGCCACGCACACGCGTTCCGATGTGGCGGGAGAACCAGTTGCGGCCGTTCTCGACCGGATAGACCGCCTCAGCCGCCGTGCCGCGCGCACCGCACACGATGAGCGCTATAGCGCCCAACGCGACAGCAGCAACGACTATTCCTGTTGTTCCTTTCAAAATCCTTCCTCAGTACGGAAGGATTGCCGTCCCCGTCACCGTCTCTTGTTTCGTGCGAGGAAATCGAGTTCGCTCATCACCACGCCCGTCCCCTCGGCCACCGCCG
>CAMPAF010000021.1 GCA_946631535.1 uncultured Verrucomicrobiota bacterium | reverse complement strand
AGCACCTCGACGGCATCCAGTGCCGTTCGCTCACGGAGCTCGACGTGTTCCTCACGCCGTACTACGACGCCGACATCGCGGCGGGCCGCACGACCGAGGCCGAGTTCCGCGAGCAGCTGAAGCACTTCCTCTGGCAGTGGGGCTCCGTCAACAACTACTGGAACCAGCCGGCGGGATTCGGCGGCACGACGAAGGACGGCGCGAGCGCGTTCAACCACGTCTCGAAGATCATCCTCGACGTGATGGACGAGTGCGCGCTGACGACGCCCAAGTTCCTCGTGAAGGTCGCGCCGAACACGCCCGACTGGGCGTGGAGGAAGATGCTCGACATGGCGCGCCGCCACCGGTCCATCGCCTTCATCGGCGAGGAGCCGGCCGCGCGGGCGCTCAAGAAGTGGTGCGGCGCGTCCGACGAAGACTGCCGCACGATGGTCCTGCGCGGGTGCTACGAGTTCGACCTCGCCGACAGTTGCAACCGCACGGGATGCGGGTATCTGAACTTCCTGAAGCCCGTGGAGAAGATGCTGTCCGAGGTGGCGGGAGGGTCGCGCTCCCGCGCGACCGCGCAGAACGGCCAGCCGGGAGGGTCGCGCTCCCGCGCGACCGCGGACGCGCAGGAGCGCGACCCTCCCCAGTGGGAAGCGTCATTCCCCTCCTTCAAGGCCGAGTACCTGCGGCGGCTCGCCGAGACGACGGACCGCTGCCGCAAGGTGGCGTTCGAGTTCGAGAAGGCGCTGCCGGAGGTGAACCCCGCGCTCCTGATGACGCTCTCCACCGAGCACGCGCTCAAGACGCGCAAGGACGGCTTCGCGAACGGCTGTCCGCGCGGCAACAACACCGGTATCCTCTCCGCAGGGCTTGGCACAACGGTGGACGCGCTCCTCGCAGTGAAGGAGATCGTCTACGAGAAGAAGGAGATGTCGCTCGCGGAGCTCGGCGCGGTCCTGGCGGCAAACTGGAAAGGGCACGAGGCGTTGCGCCTGCGGATGCTGCGCTCGAAGCGCAAGTGGGGCAACAACGACCCCGAGGCGAACGCGCTCGGCTCGGCGCTGATTGACTGCTTCGCCGCGCAGCTGGACGGTAAACCCAATTCGCGGGGTGGCGTGTTCCTCGCCTCCGGACACAGCGCGCGCCAGTTCGTCGAGCAGGGCAGGAAGACGGGCGCGACGCCCGACGGACGCAGGAAGGGTGAGGAGATCAGCAAGAACCTCTCGCCCACGATGGGCGTGGACACCGAGGGCGCCACGGCGCTCGTGGCGACGCTCGCCTCCTCCGACGTGACGAAGCTGCCGGGCGACTACCCGCTCGACGTGATGCTGCACCCGTCGGTCTGTTCCGGCGAGAAGGGACTGGAGGTGATGAAGGCGCTCGTCCAGCAATTCCACGGGAACGGCGGCAGCGTGATCCAGTTCACCGTGTTCAGCGCGGAGGAGCTGCGCGACGCGCAGGCGCACCCCGAGAAGTACGAGAACCTCCAGGTGCGCGTGTGTGGCTGGAACGTGCGCTGGAACGACATGAGCAAGGTCGAGCAGGACGCCTACATCCGCCGCGCCGAGAACGTGATGCAAGGATTCTGATTTTTGTTGTATAATAATGCCCCGAACGCCGAGTCGGCAGAAAGAGAGCAGAAAAAGTGAAACGCGTCAACATCGGAATCGTCGGAGCGGGCTTCATGGGCACGACCCACTGGGGCATCTACCGCAACCTCAAGAACGCACGGATCGTCGCACTCGCGGACGTCGATCCGAAGAAGCGCGCGGGCGATGTGTCCGCCGTCGTCGGGAACATCGGAGGCGGCGACAATTCGCAGCCGCTCGACCTGACGGGCGTGACGGTCTACGAAAGCGCGTATGCGCTCATCGCCAACGCGGACGTCGACGTCGTGGATGTCTGCGTGCCCACGCCGGACCATGCCGACATCGTCTGCGCGGCGCTCGCGGCCGGCAAGCACGTGTTCTGCGAGAAGCCCCTCTGCCGCGACGCGGCGCAGATGAAGCGCATCGTCGCCGCGGCGAAGAAGGCCAAGGGGTTCTTCAACGTGGGGCTGTGCGTGCGCGCGTGGCCCGAATACCGCCATGCCTTTGAATACTACCGGAGCGGCAAGGCCGGGAAGATGAAGTCGGCCACGTTCAAGCGCATCTCGCCGTCGGTCGACGGCAACGCGTGGCAGAACTGGTTCATGGACGGCGCGCGGTCCGGTGGCGCGCTCCTCGACCTGCACGTCCATGACGCGGACCAGGTCCAGTGCTTCTTCGGCATGCCGAAGTCCGTCACGGCGGTCGGCGCCACGGGCATCGTCTCGAAGGGCGGCGTGGACCACGTCGTCGCCACGTACGACTACGGCAACGGCACGCTCGTGATGGCGGAGGGCGGCTGGGCCGCCGCGAAGGGCGTCCCGTTCGAGATGTCGTTCACCATCGTCTGCGAGAAGGCGACGCTGAAGCTCGACGCCTCGGGGTACCGCGTCTATCCGGTCAAGGGCAAGGCGATCACGCCGAAGCTGGACGTCAAGGCCGGGCCGACGGGCTGGCACCAGGAGCTGGCCTACTTCGTCAACTGCGTCGCCAAGGGCGTGAAGCCCGACAAGTACCAGACGCTCGATTCGGTCGCGGACACGATGAAGCTCGTCTTCGCCGAAGAGAAGAGCGTGAAGAACCGTAAACCAATCACCCTAAAATGAGAATACAGGTCTGACCTGTTTTCTCAACTGTCTTCCAACTATGAACAACTACATCGCGCTTAACGGATGGATCTACTGCGGATTCGGCGGCGAGAAGAAGCCGCGCGAGTTCATCGACTGGGCCGCGGCCCAGGGACTTGACGGCGTCGAGCTCACGGTGGGCGACTGTCTTGCCGTGGACACGACGGAGGACGAGGCGAAGGCGCTTGCCGCCTATGCCAAGGAAATAGGCGTCGGGCTGCGTTCGCTTGCGACGGGCGCGGGCTGGGGCAAGTGGCTCTGCGCGGACGATTCCGCCGAGCGCGCGGAAGCCATCGCCTTCGTGAAGAAGTATCTTCAACTGGCGGAGTGGCTCGGTGCCGAGACCGTGCTCGTCGTGCCCGGCGCGACGCGCGTCGCGTGGGACGCCTCGCACGCCGAGGTCTCCTACAAGAACGCCTGGGAGAACGCGACGGCGTCGGTCCGCGAGTTGATCCCCGCCGCCGAATCGCTTGGCGTGAACCTCGCGCTGGAGAACGTGTGGAACCGCTTCCTCATCTCGCCGATGGAGTGGAAACTCTTTCTCGACCAGTTCGAGTCGACGCGCGTGGGCATTTACTTCGACGCGGCGAACTGCTGCCTCAACTGCCGCCCCGAGGACTTCCCGGAGATCCTCGGCGATCGCATCAAGGCTGTCCACCTCAAGAATTTCGCGGAGAGCGACTCGGCGGGCGGTCTGCACGGTTTCGGCGACGATCTCTTTGCGGGCGTGGTCGACTTCAAGAAGCTCTTCGCGGCGTTCGCGAAGATCGGCTACGCGGGTCCGTACACGGTCGAGATGATCCCGTTCTCGCGTCTGCCCGACCTCGTCATGCCCGACGCCGCCCTCGCGGAGAAGATGGTCGCGCAGATCAAGGAACTTAAAAAGTATTTTTAAGCGCACAAAGGAAAACAGGAAATGTTTACGCGAAAGGATTTTCTGACAGGTGGCGCCGCGTTGGCGGCGGCGGGCGTTTTCGGCGAGAACGCCAAGGGCAAGGCGGCGTTGGTGACGCCGGATGTCAAGTTCAAGGACCTTCAGACGGTCAAGGTGCTGTCGGGCGGCGGGCGCATCTACGCGCTCTCTAGCCGGGTCGACACCATTTCGCTGTCGACCGTGTTCGTCTCGCCGGAGGGGAAGATCCTCGTCGTGGACGGCGGACACTATCCAGACGGCCCGTTCCTCGGTGAGTTTCTGCGCGCGCTTGGCGGACACGTTGACTACTGGTTCCTCACCCATGCGCACGAAGACCACTTCGGCGCGCTCGTCGCGATGACGGAGAACCGTCCCGACAAGGGCGGCGTGAGTATCGGCGAGCTGATCTACGACTTCCCCGACCGCATGTGGATGGAGTCGATTGAGAAGAGCATGAAGCCGCATTTCGACAAGTTCTACACCGATCTCATCGACGGTCGCCTCAAGGGCGTGAAGCACGGCGACTGTTCGCCGGGGCGCGTCGTGCAGTTCGGCAGCTGGTCGTTCGAGATCCTGAACGCGCCGTTCCTCTACAACGGGAATCCCGTCAACAACGCGTCCGTGATGATCTCCGTCAAGGCCGGCGGCAAGACATGGCTGGAGACGGGCGACATGGGCGTGGAGGGCGGACGCGACGCGATGAAGAAGCTCGGTTCCCGCCTGAAGCACGATATCGTGTTTCTCGCCCACCACGGCCAGAACGGCGTTGACAAGGCGTTCTACGCGGCGGTCGCGCCGGAGGCGGCAATCTGGCCGACGCCTTCGTGGCTCTGGGACAATCGCGTCACGAACGGTACGCCCGGTTCCGGCCCGTGGCGCACGAACTTCACGAAGTGCTGGATGCAGGAGCTGGGCGTGAAGAAGAACTACCTGCTTGTCAAAGACTATCTTTTCATGTGAGTCGCCCTGGCGAAAGTCCATAAAAAATTCCCATTGCACCCCGGCTGAGGGAAATGATATAATGCCTTTGCGTTGGATGTTCCGGCGCATTTTAACAAGAGGAAAATAAAAAATGAAACTGATTGATGATCTGAAGAGCAAGGATGTCTCTCTGCCAGCGGATAAGCCTGCCTTGGTGTACGTCCTGTTGGCGGTCTTTCTTGGGGCCTATGGTATCCATAACCTGTGGGCTGGCAATGCTGACAAGGGCAAGGCCCAGCTGATAATCGGCTTCTGCTGCTGCGCTCCGATTGTCTATATCACCGCGCTGTTGGACATCGCGAACCTGATCGAGTCCCTGCGCAAGAAGGCGTAGCCTTTAACTCCTTGCTCCGGCGGACATCCGCCGGAGCAAGGTTGATTCAATGAAAAAGTGGCTTACGTATGGTGCGGCAGCGGTTGCTGTCGCCTATGTTGTAGCGTTATTCTTTTTCGATCCTCAAGAATACCGTTTGTTCCCAAGGTGTTTTTTCAATTGGGTGACGGGATTGAAGTGCTCGGGGTGTGGCGCTCAGCGGGCTTTGCATTGTCTGCTCCACGGTGACATCATGCAGGCGCTCAGGTTCAATTGCTTCCTTATCGTTTTCATGCCGCCTTTCGTTCTGGGTCTATACAAGGGGCCATTCGCGAACAAGAAATGGTATCCCTACATCGGATTCTGGGTCATGGTCCTCTTTACAATCGCGCGAAACCTTCCAGGCGCGACATTTTGACATAGTCTTTCCTATGAAGAAACAGTTCTGTGTTTTGTTGTTGTTGGTCGCGATAAGCGCGACCCTCTCGGGAGTGGAACGTGCGGTTGTCACAGGCGGCAAGGCTGCGGGGCTCATGGGCGCGAACGGCGCGAGGAATACGGCGCGCATCGCCGAGACGTTCCCGTGGGTGGACCTCTCGGGCGACAAGACGAAGGACGTGATCGTGGCCGAGGGGCGTCCCGACCTCTATCAGGGGCATCCCACCACGGCGCTTCTCCCGGACGGACGGATCATCGCGGTGTGGTGCACGCCGCACGGCGGCTGGTGCGGTCCGGCGGCTGAGTCGGCGGACGGCGGCCGCACGTGGACGCGCATCGACGACCGCTTCCCGGAAGGCTTCAGGCGGCACGTGAACTGTCCGAGCATCTACCGCCTCGTCGGACCCGACGGCAAGGCGCGTCTCTGGGTGTGGAGCCAGGCGAAGATGCGGCCGGACGCGAAGGACTGCCGCGACCACCGCGAGTGGGGCGAGGCGATGCCGTCCGTGATGAGCGAGGACGAGGGAAAGACGTGGAAGGAGATGCCGGCGCTTGGACGCAAGTTCCGCTGCATCATGGCGTTCTCGTCGGTCGTGCAGTTGGATGACGGCTCGTACCTCGGCCTCTACCACTCGGGGCCGGAGGGGATCGACCGTTCGCCGCTGGGCGTGCTACAGAGCGTGTCGAAGGACGGCGGCTTCACGTGGAGCGAGCCGAAGTCGGTCTGCGCGGTTGAGGGCAAGGACCCGTGCGAGCCGTACGTGTTCCGCTCGCCGGACGGTGGCGAGCTCTGCTGCCTCATCCGCGAGAACACGCACGAGGGGTGCAGCCTGATGATGTTCAGCCGCGACGAGGGCAAGACGTGGTCGAAGGCCGAGGACGCGCCGTGGGCGCTTTCGGGCGACCGCCACCAGGGCGTGCAGCTGCCCGACGGGCGGCTCGTGATCGTGTTCCGCGACATGGCGCCGAAGTCGCCCACGCGCGGACACTTCGTGGCGTGGGTGGGGCCGTACGCGGCGATCAAGTCCAAGGAGACGAAGGGCACGTACCGCGTGAAGCTCCTGCACAGCTACGCGGGGTGGGACTGCGGCTATCCGGGCATCCACCTGCTGCCGGACGGCACGGTGGTGGCGACCACGTACATCAAGTACTGGGACGACGCGCGGAAGCAGTCGGTCGTCTGCACGCGCTTCCGCGTGGACGAGACGGACAAGCGCATCGGGCTGGACGGCAAGCCCGTGCGCGTGTACCTCGACGCGAAGGGGCCGGGCTCGTGCGGCGCGTGCCTGTTCGCGCACAAGGACGGCGGGATCGTCTGCGGCATCAAGGGCTGGTACCGCAAGAGCGACGACGGCGGGCGGACGTGGCGCAAGCTCTACCCGTTCGCGCGGTCCGAGGGCGCGCCGACGTCCGGCGGCGGCACGAACCCGCTGCGTCTCAAGGACGGGCGGCTCATGAACGTGTGGAGCGCGCCCGCGCAGAACATCCTCTCGAACAAGCTCGGCGCGGCGAACTTCTACGTGTCGTTCTCGAAGGACGAAGGCAAGACGTGGGAGGGGAAGGTGCCGCTCTCGGAGGACAACCGCCGGCTCTACCTGATGAACGACCGCCCGATCCGCCTCTCGACGGGGCGCATCCTCGTCTCCTTCTCCCTCCACCCGAACGAGCTGCTGGGGAAGAAGCTCGAGACCGTGGGCTGGGTGAACGCGTTCTACTCGGACGACGAGGGGCAGACGTGGCACGAGGGGAAGTGGCTCAAGACGACCGTCGCGGACCAGCTCTGCGAGCCGACCACGTTCGAGTGCAGGGACGGCACGATCAAGATGCTCGCGCGCACGGGGAAGGGGTATCTCTACGAGACCGAGTCGCGCGACGGCGGCGAGACGTGGAGCACGGAGCGTCCCACGACGCTGAAGAGCCCGTGCGCGCCGTACTTCCTGCGGAAGGACCCCTACACGGGGTGGGTGTTCATCGCGTGGGACAACTCGTTCCCCGGCCCGCAGCACCAGTATCCGCGCTGCCCGCTCTCGCTCGGCGTGAGCCGCGACGACGGCAAGACGTGGGAGTACATCTGCGACATCGAGAACGACCCGATGAGCAGCTACGGCTACCCGTCGATCTTCTTCACGAAGGATGAAATCCTCGTCAGCTACTACGAGGAGCTCGGGTGCCGTCCGTTCAATCCGGCCGAGCAGCGCTGCAAGCTCTCGGTCTTCCGCCGCGCCGACCTGACGGTTGACCGCGTGACAAAGGTTCCGTTGAGGTAACGCATAAGATGAAGCGCGCGAAGATTCAGTTCGGGTGTCTGTTGGCCGTGGCGGTGATCGCAATGCCCTCCGCACGCGCCGCCGAAAGCTTTCTGGGCACGCATGCGCCCCTGTTCTGGCACGGGGGCGAGTTCCCCGGCGCAAAGGGGCGCGCGGAGGTGGTGCGGGACGAACTGCGCCTCCACTACGACTTCAGCGGCGGCGGGCACTACGTCGCGGCGCGCTTCGTCCTGCCGGAGCGCCCGACGGCAAGGCGGATCGCCTTCGAGGCCAGCCTGCTCGACTCGACCGAGGTTACGGTGCGGATCGTCGATTCCACGAAACAGACCTTCCAGTACCGCTTCTCCGGCGCCACCGACGGCGAATGGGAGTCCTTCTCCTTCGCCACGGAGGGAATCGGCTCGCACTGGGGCGGCGCGAACGACGGGCTTCTGCACCTGCCGCTCACGGAGTTCGCCGTGCTGGCGGAGAACATGAGCGGCGCGAAGGACGTGCTGCGCGTGCGGAACGTCCGGTTCTTCGAGCGGGCGGAGATCCCGCAGAAGACGCCCGCGCAGCCGTTCGACAGGGCCGCCGCCGAGGCGGGGCGCCTGCGCGACGACCTTGCGCGCGCGTTGCCGGACCTCGAGTGGAGGGGGTTGGGCGCGAAGACGCGCGCGTCGCTCGCGGTGATGGACTACTTCTATCCGTGGATCCTCGAGGACGTCGCGCGCGGGTTCACGAACCGGGCAGTTCGCGAGACGCGCGAGCTCGTGACGGTCGGCCGCGAGGCGAAGGCGCGTCTCCAGGCGATCGCCGCGGGGACGGTGCGCGACGAGCCGGTGCCGCACTTCGTCACGGGACCGGTCGAGACGTCGCACGCGCAGATCGTCGGCACGCGCGAATGGCCGGACGGCCGGCGCGAGCGCGGGAACGTGATGCTGACCGGCTTCGGGCATTTCGGCGCGGTCCAGCGCGAGCAGGAGAAGCTGCCGCCGCTCGGCAACCACGTCATCCAGATGGAGATCGGGCCGTGGTCGGTGCTGAAGGGCGAGCACGTGGTTGACACGAACGGCCTCGCGCCGTTCTTCCGCGCGGCGGCGCTCGGCGCGAAGGAGAACGTGCAGATCTGCCTGCTGCTGAGTCCGCACTACTTTCCCCGGTGGGCGCTCAAGAAGTGGCCGCACCTCTCCGGCTGCGCGGGCGGGTTCTTCAAGTACTGCGTCCACGACGAGCGTGCGCAGGCGGTGATCGAGAAGTACCTGCGCACGGTGATCCCGCTCGTGCGCGGGAACCCGGCCCTCCACTCGGTCTGCCTCTCGAACGAGCCGGAGCAGGGACACTTCGGGCCGCAGTGTGTCCTGCGGAAGAAGTGGCCCGCGTGGCTGGAGAAGCGCCACGGCACCGTCGCCGCGCTGAACGCGAAGTGGGGCACGTCCTACGCCGCGTTCGCCGACGTGCCGATGCCGAAGGATTTCAAGGGCAATCCCGCCACGCCGGCGACGCTCGAGTTCGTGCGGTTCAGCCGCGAATCGTTCGCGGCGTTCCACCGGCGGATGGCGGACGTCGTCCACGAGCTCGCGCCGGAACTTCCCGTCCACGCGAAGATCATGATCTTCGCCGACTTCTGGAACAACGCCACGTCCTACTCCGTCGACCCCGCCGCGTTCGCCCGGCTGGGCGCGTACAACGGCAACGACGCCTACGTCGTCTACAAGGGCGACCAGACGCAGGGCGACAACATGCGCGGATGGGCGCACGACTGGTGGACGATGTCGGCCGGCTACGACTACCAGCGGAGCGCGGCGGACACGCCGGTGTTCAATACGGAGAACCACATCATCTCCGACCGCGAGAAGCGGTTCATTCCCGGTCGGCACGTCTACGCGGCGCTCTGGCAGAACGCCGTGCACGGACAGTCAGCCACGACGCACTGGGTGTGGGAGCGCGCGTACGACGACGGGAAGGGCGACTTCAACGGGCTCATCCTCGAACGTCCCGTCTGCCTCGCCGCGTGGGCGCACGCGTCGCTCGACCTGAACCGCCTTGCCGACGCGCTCGCGCCGATTCCGAACCAGGAGCCGACCATCCTCATCCACCGGTCGCTGTCCACCGAGATCCTCGGGAAGCAGGGCGCGTTTCTGCCCTGCTACCGGGCGGCGAGCTTCCTCGGCCAGCCGCTCGGCGTGGTGACGGAGGAGATGCTTGCGGAGTTTGCGCAGACCGGCGTCCGGGCGCGTCCGCTCACGGCGGCGCGCGTGGTCCTCCTGCCGTGCGTCACGCACTTGCCGGACACGGCGCGCGACGGGCTGAAGAAGCTGGCGGCGCAGGGCGTGAAGGTGTTCGCCTGCCGCGACAAGCCGGCGTTCGACGACTGTTGCCGCGCGCGCAACGCGGACGAATTCCCGTATCTGGACGCGCCGTCGGAGAAAAGCCTTGCGCTTCTCTTCGCCGAGCGGGCCAGCGGGTGGAACCTGCCGGACTTCCCGCGCGTGCGGGACGTCGGTTCCGAGCACGGCGTGTGGGGCGTGGAGTCGCACGGCTACCGCACGAACGGCGTGTCGCGCGTGACGTTCATCAACCACTTGGCGAGGCCCGTGCACGTGCGCCTGGAGGCGTCCGGCCGCGATCTCCTTTCCGGCACCGCCGTGCCGCAGGCGTTCGAACTTGCCCCCGGCGTTCCCTTTTTCGTTGAATACCGACGGTGAATTGCCGCCGCCGCGTATTGTACACGCGCGCGCAATGTGGATAAACTACCCGTGAAAGGAAGAAAACGGTTTCGTCGTGGCGTTCTTAAAATGCTATACTATCCATCCACAAAACAACTGGAGTAAGATTTATGGCAATGAGGATCATGGCATTCATCGCGGCCTTTGGCGTCGCGGGCGCGTTCGCGACGGACATGGACCACAAGGGACGCGTGATCGCCACCGTCGGCACGACAAACGCCGGAACGGCCGAGGTGACGTGCAACAACCCTGGAGACTGGAAGTTCGACGTAAAGGCGTCCCAAGACAATGGGCGCGACGTGGTGACGGTGAGGATCTCGTCGTCCGTCGCCGCACAGCCCCCGCAGTTCGGCGTGTTCTTCAGGGTGCCGGGCGCGGGCGTGCAGAACGTGTGGACGAGCGACTTCTCGCGCGACGGCTATCACGTGTGGCCGCAGCTCTGGTGGGGATGGTCGTCGAAGTTCAAGTCCCAGCTGGCGCGGGAGACGCCGATTGCCGTCGGCTTCAACTCGCAGGAACGCGCGCCGGTGGCGCTTGCCTGCTCCGAGGCGTTTCACGCCCTCGAGTTCGGCCTCTACGCGGATGACCGGACGTGCGAGATGGTCGGCCGCTGCGAGTTCTTCACCGCGCCCGTCGCACCGCTCCGCGAATACGAGGTGTCCGTCCTGCTCGACCGGCGGGGCGGCGCATTCGCCGAGACCGTCCGCCAGTGCTCCGAATGGGTCGCTCGGGGAAACGGATTCGTCCCCGCGCACGCGCCGGAGTCCACGTTCGCCCCGCTCTATTCCACGTGGTACGCCTACCTGCAGGACGTGCATGCGGACGAACTGGAGGAAGAGGCGCGCCTCGCCGCCGCGCTCGGCATGAAGACGATGATCCTCGACGATGGATGGCAGAAGGTCGACAGCCGCACGTTCTACAGCGCCACCGGCGACTGGATGCCGGTCACGAACCGGTTCCCGAATATGAAGGCGCATGTCGCCGCCGTGCACAAGGCGGGCCTCAAGTACATGCTCTGGCTCGCAGTCCCGTTCATGGGCGACGAGGCGAAGAACTATCCGAAGTTCAAGAACATGATGCTGCGTGGCGGCGACACCGGCGTCCTCGATCCCCGGTTCCCCGAGGTGCGCGAGTACCTGATCTCCACCTACGAGCGCGTCGTCGGCGAGTGGGATTTCGACGGCGTCAAGTTGGACTTCATCGACAACTTCGTGCTGCCGAAGAACGACCCGGCCCTGAAGGACAACTATGCGGGACGCGACTACCGCTCGCTTCCCGACGCGGTGAACCGGCTCATGAAGGACGTCCTCGCGCGCCTTAAGAAGATCAAGCCCGACGTGCTGGTGGAGTTCCGGCAGCATTACATGGGGACGGCAATCCTCCAGTACTGTAACATGATGCGGTGCGCCGACTGCCCTGCAGACCCAACCGCCAACCGCAAGCGCGTCTGCGACCTCCGCCTCACGTCCGGCGGCATCGCGGTGCACTCGGACATGCTCGTCTGGAGCCGTGACGAGACGCCGGAGGGCGCGGCGCTTCCGATCCTGAACGTGCTGTTCTCGACGATCCAGTACTCGATGATCCTCAAGACGATCCCGCCGGCGCACAACGACGTGATCCGCCATTGGCTCGCGTTCTCGCAGAAGCACCTCAACGCGCTTCAGCGGGGGAAGTTCACGCCGCACCACGCGGAGAACGGCTACACGTGGATCGAGGGCGAGAGCGCGGCCGAGCGCGTCGTGGCCGTCTATGCGAATGACGTCTGCGCGCGCTCTGGAGCCGCGGACCGCCCCGTCTACCTCGTCAACGCGACGGGCGGCACTGGCGTGCTGGTGGAGCTGGCCGCGCCGGGACGGGTCGAGTTCTTCGACGTGTTCGGGAAGCAGTCCGGCGAGACCAAGGCCCGCGCGGGCCTTGTGCGGCTTGCCGTTCCGTCGTCCGGCTATGCGAAGATCGCCTGGGATTAGGCAATGAAGATACGTCTGCAATTTGTGGAAAGAACAAAAAAGACAAGGATAAAGCAATGGGAATGTTCAAGACCGTAGAAGAGGCTCGCGAGTATTTTTCCTGCGACCGGTTCGCCACGGAAAACGGAATCACGCTTGACGAGCTCGACGACGAGCATGCCGTCACGTCCATGACCCTGTCGCCCCGCCACAGGAACGCTTTTGGCGGCGTAATGGGCGGCGCGATATTCACGCTTGCAGATTTCGCCTTCGCGGCGCTCACGAACGACCGCGAAAGGGTGACTGTGGCCCAGCAGGTGTCCATAAGTTTCCTTTCTGCTCCAAAGGGGGACCGGCTTGTCGCCACGGCCCGCTACAGGAAGGACGGCCGCAATTCCTGCGTCGTGAACGTCGATGTCGCGGACGACAAGGGACGCGACATCGCGCAGTTCGTGGGAACGGGCTTCAAGCTGAAGTAGGTCGGCCTTTCCCAGGAAGGGCGATCTTCCAGCCGAGTGCCGCCACGATCACGCTCATGAATGGGCTGATGAGGTTGAAGAAGCAGTAAGGAAGGTACATCGCAGTCGCTATGCCCAGCGAAGCCGACTGCGCCATCGCGCACGTGTTCCACGGCACAAGCACGGAAGTGACGGTGCTGGAATCCTCGATGGTGCGCGACAGGAGGCGTGACTCAAGGCCTTTCTCGCGATATGCGTCGCGAAACATGTCGGCTGTGATGAGGATGGAGATGTACTGATCGCCGGCAGCGACGTTCATGAGCGCGCCGGTGAAAGCCGTGGCTCCTACGAGGCTGGCGAGGCCGCGAACGCAGACGAGGGCAACGTCGGCAATCGTCTTGAGCATCCCGCCCGCGTACATGACGCCGCCGAACGACACGGCGCAGATGATCAGCCACACTGTGGTGAGCATTCCTGACATGCCGCGCGTGGAGATGAGGCGGTCAAGGGCTTCGCTGCCGGTGGCGATGTGCGTCGACGAGAAGAACGTGGTCATGAGAGCCTTGTAGTATCCGGTGACGGACGGCAGCTCCTCGCCGACCACGGACAGCAGGACGTCGCTCTGGAGAATGACGGCCGAGACGCCGCCCAGCAACGCGGAAAGAAACAGCACCGCCAGCGACGGCAGGCGCAAGACGATGAGAACTCCCGTGGCGAGCGGCACGAGCAAGGTCCAGGGCGTTATGTGGAAAGTGCTGGAAAGACCATCTGCGAAATCCTGCGCGTTGACCGCGGTGGCGTCCACGAGGAAGAAGCCTGCCACAAGGAAGATGATCAACGCAAGCGCCATCGACGGAAACGTGGTGAAGAGCATGTACCTGATGTGGACGAACAGGTCCGTGCCCGTGGCGGAACTCGCAAGGATCGTGGTGTCGCTCAGCGGGGAGAGCTTGTCGCCGAAATACGCGCCGGAGATGATCGCGCCAGCGCTCCACGGCGCGGGCACGCCGAGTGCGGTGCCGATGCCCAGAAGAGCCACGCCGATCGTCGCCACGGTTGTCCATGACGTGCCCGTCATCAGGGAAACGATGGCGCAGATGATGCAGGCGCATGCGAGGAAGATGCTCGGATTCATGATCTTCACGCCGTAGCAGATCAGCGTCGGCACTACGCCGCCGATCATCCATGCGCCGGAAAGCATTCCGATCAGGAAAAGGATCATGATCGAGATTCCGGCCTTGGAGATGGACAACGAGATGCCCTGCTCCAGCGTGGACCAGGGAACGTGCTCCACCGCCATTGCCAAGACTGCTGCGATGGCGGTCGCGAAAACAAGTGATATCTGACTTGGCCCGTCGCCAGCGTCACGGCCGAAGACGGTGACGCCCAGTACGATCATTCCTATCAACGTCACGAGCGGGACGAAGGCGACAAGTATTCTGCGAAGCGTCAGTTTCATTGTTGCGTAGTTTTTCCTTGCTGCTTGATAGTATACCAAAACATTGGGGGTGGAAGCCGCAGGGCGCATGAAACCGTGCGGCTCCATGCCGCGGCGATTTGGTTTGTGGTATAATCTCGGCCATGAAAACAATTGAAATTTCCACTAAGGCGTTTCTTGCCGCTGCGGCGGCTTTGTCCGCGCTTGCCGCGGATGCGAAGGTGGCGACGGCAACTCCGTTCGCCGACAACATGGTCCTGCAGCGCGGTCGCGAGGTTCCCGTGTGGGGGACGGCCGATGCGGGCGAAGCCGTGACGGTCTCGTTCGCCGGGCAGACCAAGTCCGCGAAAGCGGACGCGAAGGGCGCCTGGCGCGTCATGCTCGACCCCATGCCCGCGTCGAAGGAGAATCGCGTCCTGAAGGTGTCCGGCCCCGCCAACGCGGAAGAGATCAAGAACGTCCTGGTCGGCGAGGTGTGGTTCGCGAGCGGGCAGTCGAACATGGAATGCCCGATCTGGGGACCGAGTCCGCGCTACCGCGACGGGCAGGGTGCGGTGATGACGGCCTCGGCGCGCCGTCCGTTCATCCGCTACGCGAAGAACGGCAGGGTCTGGAAGGTCGAGCCGCGCTACGACTGGAAGGCCGTGTGGCGCGACTTCTCGCCCGAGTCGTTCAAGGAGACGTTCAGCTACAACCTCTCCGCCGTGGCGTTCTACTACGCGCTGGAGCTCTACGATGCGCTCGATGTCCCCGTGGGAATCATCGACTCGTCCTGGGGCGGAACGTGCATCGAGACCTGGACCCCGCTCTGCAGCTTCAAGACGCCGCCGGAAATCTCCGCGACGGGCAAGCGCGCCCACCAGCAGCCCACAGCGCTCTGGAACGGCATGGTGGCGGCGTGGGCGCCGTTCGCCATCAAGGGATTCATCTGGTACCAGGGATGCGCCAACGCCGGACAGGGCCGGCGCTACAGCGAGCGGATGCACGCGCTCTACGACGGCTGGGCGAAGGAGTTCCAGAACCCCGACCTCAAGCTCTACTTCGTGCAGCTCGCCCCGTTCAGCCGCAGCTGGTTCGAGGTGCAGCAGGGACAGGCCATCTTCGAGCGCGAGGAGAAGAACGCGGGAATGGCCGTCACGTGCGACGTGGGCAATTCCTGGGACATCCATCCCAACGACAAGGAGTCCGTCGCGCGCCGGCTTGCCCTCCATGCCCTCAAGCGCGACTACGGATTCGACGGCCTCATCGACAACTCGCCCACGCTCAAGGAATGGAAGATCGAAGGCGATACGTTCAAGATGTCCTTCAACGACGCCACCGCGTGGTACGTCTACAACGCGGACCGTTCCGGCGTGCAGGGTTTTGAGATCGCCGGGCCGGAGGGCGCGTTCAAGCCGGCAAAGGTCGTGAACGCCAGTGTCGGCGGGGGCACGCTCAAGGGCGCGGAGCTCGTCGTCAAGGCGGACGGAATCTCCAAGCCGCGCCGTCTGCGCTATCTCGCGTCCAAGCCCTGGATCGGCGCACTGTATTCGTTCGATTCGGGGCTGCCGCTCGGCCCGTTCGATATCGACGCGCGGAATCCGGCGGACGGCCGACGCGACTTGCCGTCCAAGCTGGGCGATGCGCTGAAGATGCCCGAGCTTGAAGGTTTCCGCACGGTCTACGTTGCCGACATTCCAGAGTCAGGCAAGTTCGAGGCGGGGAACTATTCCGTGGACAACGCGGCGAAGGCCGACGCCTTCTCCCGCGTGGCGTACGTGATGGAGCTCGTCTGCAAGGACGATTCCGTGGACTGGGCGGTCGCCGCGATGAACGCCTTCACAAACAATGCCGCGCTGTTGGGCGTTCCCGCCGTCACGAAGGCGTTCTTCCAGCAGAAGGTCGGGAACCTCGTCGTGCGCTCCAACCGCGAATGCGTGAAGGAAGGCCCGCAAGAGGGCGTGATCGAGTTCTTCAATTCCAACTACGGCCAGGCCGCGAGGCTGGCCGGCATCGGCGGAGACGGCAAGTTGTATGATTTCAACGACGCGGCCGGCGGCCCTAATCCCGGATATGGTTGCCTGCAGATCCATGACTGGAAGAACGGCACGACCATCATGGCCTACAACAACTTCAACAGCAACGGCACGGCGGATATCGGCATCGGCAACAGCGTGGAGGGCCCGAATCCAGATTGGACCTTTGCGGGCAATGCCGGCGATTACAAGGCCCGCCGCCTGACGATCCTGGTGAAGTGAATTCCCAAAAAGACAGGAGGAAGACCGGGATGAAAATCAGCAGAAGAGAATTCCTCGTCGATTCTTTGGCGGCCGCGGCGGCGGGCGCCGTCGGGGGATGCGCCACGTGCGGCAACGCGGTGGGGTGCATCTATCCCGGGTGGAAGCCCGGGGAGATGGACATCCACTTCATCCACACGGGCACGTCCGAGAACACGTTCTTGATCTTCCCGGACGGAACCACGATGCTCCTCGACTGCGGGCACGTGAAGAAGCGGAGGCCAGGATATGCCGAAGCGCTCCCGCCGATGCCTTCGGGAAGACGGCGCGCGGGCGAATGGGTGCGCCGCTACATCAAACGTCTCATTCCGCAGCGCGAGATCGACTACCTCATGGTCTCGCACTGGCATTCCGACCATTTTGCCGGAATCCCCGACGTGGCGGCGTCGTTCCGCTTCCTGAACTACTACGACCACCAGTATCCGAACGTGGGGAAATACAGGCGGGACGTGGACGACGAGGACTTCGACGTCTTCCAGAAATGGCTGGAACCGGCGGTGAAGGCCGGCATGAAACGCGAGCCGTTCAAGGTCGGCGCCAAAGACCAGATTCATCTGCAGCATGATCCGGCGGGTTACTACAAGCGCGTATTCGAGATCCGCAACATCGCGGCGAACGGCGTGATGTGGGATGGAAAGAAGAATCTCGTCGACGTGGCGGGCGAGCACGTGAAGCAGACCGGCAAGCAGTACATCAACGAAAATCCCCTCTCGTCGGCGATCCGCATCCGCTACGGCGACTTCACCTATTTCACGGGCGGCGACCTGGAAGGGGAGTTTGTGGGTGCGGACGGAAAGAAGTTCAGCTACGAGGAGCGTATCGGCGAGGTGGTGGGGCCCGTCAGCGTCTGCAAGACGAACCACCACGCTTTCTTCCCTTCGATGCGCGACGCGTTCGTCAAGTCCGTCCGGCCGCAGCTTTTCCTGTCGAGCGCGTGGAGCCCGAACCAGCAGAACGTCGTGTCGCTCTCGCGGATGATGTCCCGCGCGAACTACGAAGGCGAGCGTTTCGTGGCCTACGGCGCCATACCGGATTTCAGGATGCGCCAGTTCGAGAAGCTGGGTCTTGCCCGTTACCTTACGCCGCCGGGGCACGCGGTCGTGAAGGTCGTTCCGGGCGGATTCGCCTTCAGACTCTACACGCTCTCGGCGGAAGACGAGTCGATGCGCATCGTGGGCGTAAACGACTTCACCTGTTGAGGCGGCCGACGAAGACGGAATTGCCGCCCGTACCGAGCCAGAGCGTCTGCTTGTCAAACGGATCGACGGCTAGCGCAGAGACGTTCCAGTTCTGAAGACCGGGGCCATCGAGATGGGTCCACGTGACGCCGTCGTCTCGCGAATGGATCACGCCGCCGCCCACGCAATGGTCATGGTACGGATGGTCCGTGAGCGACACGAACAGCTCGCCGCCCGCAATGACCGCCGCGCCGCAGAACTTGTCCGAGAACACCTTGCGCCACGTCGCGCCCGCATCCGTGCTGAGCCACGTGCCACCCTCGTAGGTCGTGTGGTTGCGCCATTCGCTCCGCGCCGTGACGAGCACGCGGTCGCCCTCGGCCGCCACGGACTTGATCGCGCCGATCTTGAGCGTGGGCGGCGTGAGACGTCGCCACGCCGGGGAGGGTCGCGCTCCTGCGCGACCGTAAACTGCCCCTCCTTCATTTTTCGTACCTGCCACGCCTGCGTAGAGGCGGTCGCCGCTGTGCGCGAGCGCCCGTACGCGCGGCGCTTCGGGAAATGCCGCAGGATCGCTCGGTGCCCATGTCGCGCCGCCGTTCGCGCTCTCGATCAGACCTTTCGGACTCGCATACAGAAGGTGGTAATTCGGCTTCTCGCCGAGCACGGTCAGGTCGCGCACCTGCGGGTCGATCCAGCCGCTCGCCGCATTCGTGCAGGGCGACCACGTCTGGCCTCCGTCCGGGCTCTTCGCCACGCAACCCGAACCGCCGCCACCCCACGAGCCGAACCCGGCCCAGACTATTAGCGGGTCATCGGGAGCCTCGGCCACGCAGAAGCACGAGTTGGAGAACTTGCCGGGCACGCCCGTCATCTGACGCGTGAGCGTGCGGCCATTGTCGTCTGTGACCAGCAAGCCGATGTCGTAATACCCGAGGTAGAACTTCCCGCGTTGGTGCCGCGAGGGCGTCACTGAATGGAGACACGTCACTTCGAGGCCTGTGCCGACGAGCTTGCCGTCCGTGCGCTCCTCCGAGTAGCGCTGCTTCCAGGTGGCCGCGCCGTCTTCCGTGACGTAGACCATGCCCGACGTGCCGAACGCGAGGCGCGATGGGTCGGCGGACGAGAGGGACAGGCACATAACGGTCGGTCCCCAGAACTTGATCCAACCGGGCCGTTCGTTGGGAAAGGCGCGTTTCCAGTTGAGCCCGCCGTCTGTCGTTCCGTAGACGCCCGTGTACCACCAGCTGGCGCCGCCGGCCCAGACCACGTCCGGGTTGTGCGGATCGACGGCGAGGCAGTCCGTCCAGGTGCAGAGCTGGTCGTTGCTGCCCGGCTTGCCGGCCAGTTGCTTGAGGCCGTTGTTGCGTGGCTGCCAGGTGCGTCCGCCGTCGTCGCTGCGGTACACGCCGGCCGACCACGGC
>CAMPAF010000020.1 GCA_946631535.1 uncultured Verrucomicrobiota bacterium | reverse complement strand
GCAGACGCTCTACCCGAAGTACCGCGACGGCTGGACGCTCGACGGCCTCGCCTGACGGGAACGAACCCGCCCGCCTTCGGCGAAGATTTGGTATAATACGCGCCACGCATGAAAGACATTTTTCTCGTTCTTGTCACCGTTTTGGGCGGCCTCGGCGTATTTCTCCTGGGCATGAAGCACCTTTCCGAGGGTCTGCAGGCCGTCGCGGGACGCGAGCTGCGCCGGTTCATGGCGCTGGCCACGACCCATCGCGCGGCGGGCGTGGGCACGGGCATCGCCTCGACCATCCTCGTACAGTCGTCCTCCATCATCACCGTCATGCTCGTGGGGTTCGTCTCTTCCGGGCTCATGACGCTCCAGCAGGCGATCAACGTGATCATCGGCGCGAACGTGGGCACGACGGCGACGGTGTGGATCGTGGCGTTTGCGCCCGACCCGCAGATACTCGGCCTGGTGGGACTCGGCCTAGGAGGAATGATGTACTTTTTCCTGCGTGGAGAGCGCGTGCACAACCTCGGCCTCGCCGTCCTCGGACTCGGGCTCGTCTTCCTCGGCATGTACTTCATGTCGAAGGGCGTGCTGCCCATCCGCCAGAACCCGTCGATCCAGGAGGCGTTCACGAAGATGGACGCCAACACGCTCGGCGGGGTGGCGCTCGTCGCACTCGTCGCGGCGCTCTTCACGGCGGTCATCCAGAGCTCGGCGGCGTCCATCGCCATCGCGATGACGCTCGCCGCGCAGCAGCTCATCACCTACGAGATGGCGATAGCCGTGCTCTTCGGCGCGAACGTGGGCACCACCATGACGGCGTGGCTGGCGGCGATCGGCGGCTCGGCGGCGGCCAAGCGCACCGCGCTCGCGCACACGCTCTCGAACGTCCTCGGCTCGCTCATCTTCCTGCCGTTCGTGCTGCCCGTGCTGGTGCCGATGGGCAAGGCGCTCTTTCCCGGCTGGGACGCTGTCACGGAGACCGCGAGGGGGCCGGTGCTGGCAGGTGTCATGGCCCCCATCGCCGTCACCGACACCGTATTCTCCGTCCTGCGCGGGGTTATTACGTTCCCCTTCGTGAAACCCTTCGCGCGGCTCATCGAGCGGCTGATACCGCAGAGCGAGAACGAGAAGCCGCACCTCAGTCCGCTCAAGGTCAGCGCCGGGCTCTCGCCGGTCATCGCGTGCGACCAGGCGCTCATGGAGGTGACGTTCATGCGCGACAGCGATCTCGACCTCCTGAATTGCGTGCGCCAGGTACTGACGGGCGAGGCCGACCAGAAGATGGAGGACCACATCACCCACCGGGAGAACATCCTCGACAACGTGCAGCGCGAGGTGACGGAGTTCCTCGGTCACGTGATGGTGAAACGTCTCCCGGCCGACGTCGCCGCGCGCGCCCGCCGACTCCTGCGTCTCACCGACGAGCTGGAGTCCGTCTCCGACGAGGCCTCCACCGTCCTGAAGGTGACGCGCCGCCTTCGCCGCGAGGGGCAGGTGTTCTCGGACGTGTCGCGCAACGTGCTGCTGGAGGTGCACGACAAGGTGTTCGCCTTCGCGATGGAGGTCTCGGCCTACCTCATGTCGCCGCGCCCCGCATTCGACCTCGAACTGGTGCAGGCGGAATCGAAGGACATCCACGAGTTCGTGCGCACCTGCCGCCAGGGCCAGTTGAGCCGCGTGGGGCCGGAGGATCCGGCCTCGTCAATGCGCGTGCTTGTGGAGCTGGACATCCTCAACGCGTACGAGCGCACGCGCGCGTATTACCTCAACATCGCGGAGACGCTCGCCGGCGGCAAAAGGTAGCGATTTGACGAAACGGGGAATGTGTGGTTAAATAATCTGCTTTCCCGAAAGGACTTTCCAAAATGGAAGAAGAAGAAAAACAGACAAAACCTGAAGATTTAACGGGGCCTAATGGCCTTAAGGACGCTAAAGACCTTAAGGACACCAGCGACATGGAAGCTGCCGAGGAATCACCTGCCGAGGAACCACCTGCACAGGAACAACCTGCACAGGAACCGCCACCGGAACCCGACTGGAAAGACCGCTACGCGCGCGCGATGGCGGACTTCGACAACTTCCGCAAGCGCACTGCGCGCGACCGCGAGGATCTCGTGAAGTTCGCGGCCTCTGACGTGCTGAAGGACATCCTGCCGACAGTAGACAACCTTGCCCGTGCGCTCGAAGAGGCGAAAGACAAGGCGGACGACCCGTTCGTAACCGGCGTCAAGCTCGTGTACGACGGACTACTGAAGGCGCTCGCCGAGCACGGAGCGACCCCGCTCGATTCGGTGGGCGAGCCGTTCGACGCGAACTTCCACGAGGCGCTGGCACAGCTACCTTCGGAAGACGTGGAGGAAGGCCATGTGATAAACGAGGTGAAGCGCGGATGGATGCTGAACGGAAAGCTCCTGCGCGCCGCCCAGGTGGTTGTTTCAGCCGGAAAGAAGGCTTGACATGGCTGACAAGCGCGACTATTACGAGGTCTTGGGCGTAGCCAAGACGGCAAGCGCGGACGAGATAAAGAGCGCCTACCGCAAGCTTGCGATGAAGTGGCATCCCGACCGCAACCCCGACAACCCGGAAGCCAAGGCAAAGTTCCAGGAGGCGTCGGAGGCGTACGAGGTGCTGTCGAATCCCGAAAAGCGCCAGCGTTACGACCAGTTCGGCCATCAGGGCGTGAACTTCGGGCCTGGCGGCTTCGACTTCGGACGCGACTTCTCGCACTTCCAGGACGTGGACCTTGGAGACATCCTCGGCGCCTTCTTCGGCGGCGGCGGAAGGTTCGGCGGATTTGGAGACATGTTCGGTGGCGGCGGCGGACGGCGGCGGGCCGACCCTAACGCGCCCGAACGCGGCGATGACATGACCATGGAGCTGGAGATCGACTTCGAGGAAGCCGTCTTCGGCAGCGAGCGTGAGCTCAGCCTGACCCTTCCAGACCAGTGCCATGACTGTCACGGCACTGGCGCGGCGCGCGGAAGTTCCCGCAAGACGTGCCCGACATGCAACGGTCGCGGGCAGGTGATAAGCGGAGGAGGATTCTTCCAGGTTCGCCAGACGTGCCCCGCCTGTGGCGGTTCCGGAACGGTTGTCGAGAAACCATGCCCGACATGTCGCGGATCAGGACAGGTGCGCACCCCGCGCAAGTTGACGCTGCGCATCCCCAAAGGCGTAGACACTGGCGCACGTCTCCGCCTCAGCGGCAAGGGTGCAGGAGGCCTGCGGGGCGGCGAGCCAGGCGACCTGTACGTGGTCTTGCACGTCAGGCCCAGCGAAATCTTCGAGCGAGAGGACAACGACCTGTACGTCAACGTGCCGGTTTCCCCCTTCCTTGCTGCGCTCGGCGGCAGCGTGGACATTCCAACTCCAGACGGCATCGCCAACGTGAACCTGCCGGCAGGCACGCCTAACGGCAAGATGCTCCGCCTGCGCGGCAAGGGCGTGGCAGACCTGCGAGGAGGTCCGGCCGGGGATCTTGTTGCGCGAATCGTCTTCGAGGTCCCGCAGCGTCTCACGGGCAAGCAGCGTGGCGCGATGGAGGATCTGGCAAAGTCGCTCGACGCCTCCAACTTCCCGGACGCCCAGACGTTCGCAAAACACCTGAAGACCTTCTATGGGCGCAAGGAGAAGCTGAACAAATGACTGGCATGCAGATAGCCATAATAGCTTGCTGGGCCGCGTGTGCCGCCGGCTTCGCCGCCTATGCCGCATCCGTCGCGAGCGAGATAACCTATGTCACGCTGGCGGACGGACGCAAGACAGAGCGAAGCCTGCCGCTCGTGTTCCGCATGCTGCTGCCATTCGTCCCAAACATTGCGGGCTTCGCCTCGCGACCAGGTTTCGCCCGCACGCGGCAGGCGGCCGACGAGATGATCGTCGCCGCCGGCATGGAGGGGCTTCTCACCGGAACGGAGTTCGTGGCGCTGAAGTTCCTCGTGCCTCTAACTTGTGGCAGCGCATGGCTGGCGCTAGTCCTGCTGCTCGGTAAGCTGATGCCGGAATCCCCATTCGCCGGCAACGGCATAGTCTTCGGCCTGGCCGGATTCCTGCTCTTCTACGCATATCCCCTCATGTGGCTTCGCGGCACGCTGAAGCGGCGGCACCTCTCCATCATGCGCGCCCTGCCGTTCGTCCTGGACCTGCTGACGCTCAGCGTGGAGGCAGGGATGGACTTCATGGGCGCCCTGCAGCGTAACTGCGAGAGACGCAAGCTCGACCCGCTGAACGAGGAGCTGATCCGCATGACGCGGGAGATACAGGTGGGCACGCCTAGGCGCATAGCTCTTCGAAACATGGCAGACCGCGTGCGGCAGCCAGACCTAAAGGGCGTTGCGCATGCCCTCATCCAGGCGGACGAGCTTGGCGTGTCGATCGGATCGATCCTGCGCATCCAGTCGGACCAGCTGCGCGGGCGGCGCTTCGACCGCGCGGAGAAGCTCGCCAACGAGGCGCCCGTCAAGATGCTCGGGCCGCTCCTGCTCTGCATCTTCCCGGCAGTACTTGTCATCCTGCTCATGCCGATACTGATGCAGGCTGCACACAACCTTTTCTAAGGAGGAACATGAGCGATAACATTCCAGAGATCATCGTGACGAAAGGGCCGCTGAGAGGCAGCCGTTTCGCGGTGCCGGATGCCGGCCTGCGGCTCGGCCGGTCGTCTACATGCGAAATTTCGATAGCCGATCCGGCCCTGTCGCGCAACCACTGCCTGTTCGAGGTGCGCGACGGCATGCTCTGGGTGACAGACCTGGCAAGCGCAAACGGAACAATTGTCAACGACGATTCCCTCGGTGCGGAATCAAGGGCGCTCCATCCAGGCGACCGCGTTACGGCAGGCGACACGGTTCTGGCCATAATTGAACCAGGCGGCGACCTGCCGCCGGAGCTCCCTGACGCGCCGAAGATCGACCTCGGGCTCGGCAAGCAAGATGATGAAGCCGATAGCGGCAAGAAGGCACCGCTACGGCTAATCTTGTGGGCCGTCGCCGCTTTGGCCGTGGTCGCGGCCGCCGCGATCATACTCGCAAACCCCGGCGAAACCACTGGCACGACCAATGCTCCAATGGAACTGTCCGACGCGCCGCAGACGCTCTTGGGGTTCGCGTTCGAGAAGGTGGAGGCCGACACCGACGGCATCTACCGCTATGCGCTCTCGTACAGCCAAGACGGCAAGATGTCTGTGGAGATAGACGACGTCCCAAAGGAGAACCGCCACGTGAGGAAGACGGCCACCCTTTCCGCGGATGCCCAGGACCAACTGGCAAAGATGTTCGCGTCGGACGAGCTGTACCAGCTAGACCGCGAGTACACGGGCGTTCCGCTGAAGCCAAACACGCTCAAGAGCTTCTCGCTGCGCGTGCTGCGCGGATCGCGCGTGTTCGACACGACCATAGAGAACACGCAGGAACCGGCCGTGTTCAAGGAGGTGCGCGAACGCCTCGAGACGTTCTCGAAGAACGAGCTAGGCATCTGGGCCATCCAGTTCTCTGCGGAAAAGCTCGTGGAGATGAGCGAGGAATCCCGCCGCGCCGCTGACGCGAAGTGGGAGGAACGCGACGTCAAGCACGGCAACACCGCTGCCGCGCTTGCCTCCTACGAGGAAGCCATCTTCTACCTGGAGACGGTCAACCCGAAGCCCGCAAACTACGGCAAGCTTTGCGAGCGGCGAGACCAAGCGGCGGCAGAACTCGACAGGCGCTACAAGGACCAGCGCTTTCTCGCCGACCGCGCGATCAAGCTCCAGGACTGGGAGACGGCAAAACGCGAACTGCGCATCCTGTGCGAGCTCGTGCCGGACACCAAAGACCCGCGCCATTCGGAGGCGTCCGCAAAGCTGATGGACGTAGAGGCGCGAATGAAAAGGTGAATGATGAGGGTGAAAGGTGAATGCCATGTTTAAGCAGAATATTCTTCGCGTCTGCCATCTGCCGTCTAGCGTCCTGTCGTGCGCTGCGTTGCTCCTGGCCCTGGCCGCATGGGGCGCAAAGGAGCCTCCGCCCCGCCTCGACGTGAACGCGCAGCCGGAAGGCGCGCAGGTATTCGTTGACGGCAAGCCATGCGGTGTGGCGCCATGCCAACTGTTCGACCTCGCCCCTGGCATGCACCACGTCCATGTGGTGGCGCCGTCGTACAGTGCGGCCGACGAGTTCGTGAAGCTGGAATCCGGCGGGTACGTGCAGAAGACGTTCGCCCTCTCCCAGGAGAAGAGCCTCATCCTCATCAAGACAAATCCGGCCGGCGCTGACGTGAAGTACAACGGCGCATCGCTCGGCACCACCCCCCTTCTCGTCACGACGCTCCCAAGCGGACAGACGCATGCCTTCGAGCTGTCGCTGAACGGATACCAGTCGAAGCGGATAGACGTTCCGGTCGAAGGGCGCGCGCCGGTCGTGCGCGAAGAGACGCTGGCCCTTGACTCCGGCACCGTAGATTGCAAGACGGATCCTCCGGGCGCCACCGTCATCGTGAACGGCGTCGAACGCGGCACTACGCCGACAACCCTGACGCACATCCCCAAGGGCTTGGCCGCAATCACCGTGAAGCTCGCCGGATACCGAGACGAAACGCGCGAGCTGCGCCTTGCGCCAGGCGAGCTGCAGACGCTCGCACTTACCCTCAAACCGCTACCTGCAAGACTGAACGTGGTCTCGTCGCCTGAACAGGCCAGGGTGTTCCTGGACAACGACTATCAAGGGAAGACCCCGGTGACAATGTCCGCGACGCCTGGCAGTCACGAGCTCCGCGTGGAACTTGCGGGGCATGCTCCTGTCACGCGCTCTGTCACGCTCGCGAACGGCGCCGAGGCCACTGAGGAGTTCAATCTAGCGAGCGTGCTAGGCCGGCTGGAGGTCATCACAACGCCGCCTGGCGCAAAGATATCTATCGACGGCAAGGCCGTCGGCACCACCAAGGCGCAGGGCGAAGCGCCTCGTTCGCAGATACTCCCGCTGGAGAACATCAACGCCGGCGAACATTCAGTGATGGCCCACCTCGACGGCTACCAGGATGTCTCAAGGCGCGTGACCGTGAAGGCGAACGACACCAGCAAGCTGTTCCTCAAGCTTCCCCGCGTGTTCACCCCGGACACGGAGGTGATAACGACATGGAACAGGGACGGCATACGCGGCGTGCTGGTGGGCAAGGATTACCTTGGCAACATTACCATAGAGACCTCGCCCGGCATCTCGACGACCATAAAGGCCGAGGACATCCGTTCGGTAAAGCCGCTGATGAAGTGAAGGCGCGCCTCGACCAGATGCTCGTAGCCCGTTCCCTCGCCGCATCGCGGACGGTGGCGCAGGCGCTGATACTCGAAGGCAAGGTGCGCGTGGGCGGCCAGACCGAGACAAAGGCCGGCCGCATGGTGACGGATGACGCCGAGATCGAGGTGGAGGCTCCGCCCCGCTTCGTCTCGCGCGGCGGGGAGAAGCTGGAGGGCGCCTTCGCGGCATTCCAGGGCTGGACGGTGGACGGACTCGTCTGCCTCGACGTGGGCAGCTCCACCGGAGGTTTCACGGACTGCCTCCTGCAGCACGGCGCCGCACGCGTCATGGCAGTGGACGTCGGCACGAACCAGCTCGCGTGGAAGCTACGCGCAGACCCGCGCGTTTGGGTGCGGGAGAACTTCAACGCGCGTTACATGACTGCCGCCGACCTCCCCGAGCGTCCTGCGCGCGCGGTTACGGACGTGAGCTTCATCTCGCTCACGCTCATCCTGCCGCCGATGGCGGAGGTGTTGCTTCCCGGCGGCGAGATCGTCTCGCTCATCAAGCCGCAGTTCGAGGCCGGGAGGGGACAGGCCCCTGGCGGCGTCGTGACAGATCCGGCAGTTCGCGCGCGCGTTGTGGACGACATCTCGAAATTCGGCACACAGAAGCTCGGCCTGGACCTGCTCGGCGTGGCGGAGTCGCCCTTGCGCGGACGCGACAAGGGCAACATCGAATACCTCGCCTGGTGGCGCAAGCCTCTCGCGCAAGAGACCGATAATGTGATATAATCCTCGCATGGCACGAAAAGGAGTTCTGCTGAAATGAAGAAGACGCTCGGCCTGTTGATGGTTGCAGGAGCCACCGCTGCGGTTTGCGGCGTGGGCAAGGCAAAGGTGTCGGAGACGCCTGCGCCCAGTTCCAGCTACGTTTCGCCGGAGTTCATCGTGGCTGCGCCTGACGGCAGCAGCGTGTACGTCACGTCTGCGACCGGCGCGCACGTGCAGAACGTCGCGCTCGACGGCAAGACATTGCGCAAGTGGAAGATCGAATCGACCATCGTCCCGAACACTCCCCTCAATCCGTCCGGCATCGCCCTTTCCGGAGGAAACGTCTACGTCACATGCGGCGTGCAGGCTGGCGAGCTGCAGAAGTTCGCCCTTGACGGCAAGTTCGTGAAGTCCGTCGCCGTGGGGCACTCCCCCTGCTCGCCCGTCGTCTCTTCGGACGGCAAGACCGTCTTCGTGCTCAACCGTTTCGCCAACAGGGTGAGCGTGGTCGATACCGCAGAGATGAAGGTCGCCGCCATCGTGCCCGTGCTGCGCGAGCCATTCGCCGCCGCCATCGGTGCTGGCGGAAAGCTTCTCTTCGTCGCGAACATGCTCCCGTACTGCGCCGCCACGAACGACGTCGTTGCGGCGGCCGTGAGCGTGATCGACACCGCCACGAAATCCGTGCGCAACGTGCTGCTGCCAAACGGCTCCACCGGCGTGCGCGGAGTCTGCGCATCGCCAGACGGCAAGTCGATCTACGTCACGCACACGATGGGCCGCTACCAGCTTCCGACCACTCAGCTCGAGCGCGGATGGATGAACACGGCCGCTCTCAGCGTGTTCGACGGTGCGACGGGCGCATACGTGAACACGGTGCTGCTCGACGACGTGGACCGGGGCGGCGCGAACCCGTGGGGCGCGGCCGTCACGGCCGACGGCAAGACGCTCGTAGTCGCGCACGCCGGCACTTGCGAGCTTTCCATCATCGACCGCCTGGCGCTCCACGACCGCCTGCAGAAAGCCATCAAGGGAGAGAGCGCGAGCGGCATCGTCAAGAGCGCCGAGGACGTGCCGAACGACCTCGCGTTCCTCGTCTCGATCCGCCGCCGCGTCCACATGGGCGGCGACGGTCCGCGCGGCGTAGTGACCATCGGCCGCCGCGCCATAGCCGCGCTCTACTTCGCAGACGCGCTCTCCGTGGCCGACCTCGACAATGCCGCCATGTCTCCCTCGCTCCTGCCGGTCGGCCCCAAGAAGGACCTCGCGAAGGACCGCACGCGGCGCGGCGAGATGCTCTACAACGACGGCTCAATGTGCTTCCAGCAGTGGCAGAGCTGCGCAAGCTGCCACCCTGACGGCCGCGTCGACGGACTCAACTGGGACCTTCTCAACGACGGCATGGGCAACCCCAAGCAGACGAAGAACGAGCTCTATACGCAGTGGACTCCCCCCACGATGGTCACCGGCATCCGCAAGGACATGCACGAGTGCAACCGCGCGGGACTCATCCACATCCAGTTCGTCACGCGCCCGGAGGAGGACGTGCACTGCTTCGACGCCTACGTCACGGCGATGAAGCCCGTGCCCAGCCCCTACCTCGTGAACGGCGAGCTTTCCGAGCGCGCAAAGCGCGGCGAGGCGCTCTTCAAGAAGGCAAAGTGCGCCGACTGCCACACCACAGACTCAAAGGGGCCGAACGGCGAGCATCTGTGGACCGACCGCAAGGCATACGACGTTGGCGTCGGCACCGGCACGGAAGCAGGAAAGAAGTTCGACACGCCAACCCTCGCCGAAGTCTGGCGCACCGCCCCATACCTCTACGACGGCCGCGCCCTCACTATGGAAGAGGTGCTTACCGTCGCCAATCCCAAGGACGCCCACGGCGAGACGAGCAAACTCTCGCCCGAAGAGATCAAGGACCTCGCCGAGTACGTCCTCTCGCTCTGACGATAGGAGATGCAGCATATCGTCTCGATGGAGTGGCACAACCCCTCCAAAGACAGCATATAATTTCTTAGACTATTCGACATGTCGTGATTATACAGTTTTATATTGACACGACCCGATTTTTAGCTTAATCGAATAACATTTCGCTTTCGCCACTTTTTGCAACTTTAGCAACTGCCAATTTCATTGGCATATGTGATGCTTTCAAAGGTCATCTCGTCAATAGGCGAGACCGTAGGTGACACGAATAAGGAGAGCAAAACATGAAGAAGTTTCTCAAGCGTTGCATATTGGAAATAACGGAAACAATTTCTGTGATATTATCCGTGCTCGCGTATCTTGCCATTGCTTTACTCATATGCGGATTCTTCAATTGGGGGCCGACAGGGTTTATGGTGGTGCTCATGACGTTGTCCGGTCCGTGCATTGGGACATTCATGTCAATCACCGACTACTTCTACAAGCTCAAGTGCAGATGGGGGTGCTTCTATTCGTGAGCGGGCGCGATCCAATTCTTTACCATCTACATTCTATCGGACATCTTTGGCATGCACACTGCTTTATCATTGGCGCTTCGTCATGGTGACGAGGTACATAATAAACCTAGAGAAAGATCATGAAAAAAAAGACCATCAACAAAGCGCAGGCCGAAACGGTTCTGGCCGAATACGCCGACAAGGTCGGTACGGCCGACGTCAACAACGTCTTGGGCAAGGAGGACGAGATCAAAAAGCTCTTCAAGCGGGTCAAGGTACTGGCAAGGTATTTAAACGACCTCTGCGAGATATTTGAGCTTCTGCGAGACCGGGTCACTGGCAGATACAAGGAAATCCCTTGGAGGACTATTGCGGCCCTCACTGGCGCGCTCATCTATGCGCTATCCCCAATCGACCTCCTGCTAGACTTCATCCCAGGCATCGGATTCCTCGACGATGCCATCGTGATCGGACTTGCCGTCAAGCTGGCCCAGCCCGATCTCGAGAAGTATCGCGAATGGAAGATGGCCAGCAACGAGAAGGCGGCATGAAAGCCGGACGGCTACGCCTAGGTGTCGGAATCCTTGAGGTTCTTGTACTTCTTGAACTCGTCGGCGCACCGCGCGAATATCCAGCCTAGGACAATCGCATCGTCCACCCATCCGGCCACCGGAATCAGGTCCGGCATGAGGTCGATTGGCAGGGCCAGATAGGCGAGGCCGCCCGCCAGAAGCGCCAGAGTGGATTTCGACACGCCTTTGTACTTGCCGGTCACGGAGTCGGAAACCATGTCATAAGCGGTACGGATGTTTTCTAGCAGACCGGCCAGAACCGAAACATCGTTGATCTTACTGAGAGTGGAGCCCTTCGTCTTGTCGACATCTTCCGGCTTTGCGTCCTTCACGTAGGACTGATATGAGTTAATGATCTTGTCGATATCCATGGCAATTCCTGTTCGTTTCCACATGGCGCCCTCAGCGGACGGCCGGATTGGTTGTCTTCGACTTCAGATGACCTGGCGCATCCACGTCGAAGGCCAACCCCCATCGCGCGAGATACTTGCCAAAGGCGTCTGAATAGTTGCTCTTCGGCTCGTTCTCGTAGAACGTCCGGCCGGCATCGGCACACGAACGCGCCCCTCGGCAGGCGTTGAACATGCGGTCGATCTGCGGGTGTTCGCGCGGAGGGGCGTCTGCCTTGATTTGCTCGGCCAGGGACGAGCCTTCCGCATCGGATTTACGCTTGCCAGTGTCGGAGAAGAGCTCCGAGAGAGCCTCCTTCATGGCACGGCACGAAACCACCTTGCCGATATTCGCCTCCAGCAAGCCGACCTTCAGGTGCGCGAAGAGCCTCTTGACGTCACGGAAGTTCTCCGGCCAGGCATAGGAGTAGGCGAACTGCCTGAACGCCTCGCAAGCGCTGCGCGTGAGCACCAAGTCGTGATCCGAACAGAACCACCTAACGATCCCCTCAAAGACCTGCTCCCGCTGATTCACGTTGTCCTTGCCCAGGCGTACACGCAAGGGAGGCAATTCAATGTGGCAGGAGTTGATGCGATATAGCAGATCCTTCCTGAACCCTCGCATTCCTTTCGAATCTTCCCATTCCTTCGCTGCGACGGCAATGTCGCGGTTAGTTCCAAAGACGATCCGGCATTCGACCTTGTAGAGCTTTCGATTCTTCCCCGTGTCGCCAACCCGGTAGTAGACTTTCTCCTCTAGCGCCGTCAGCAGCTTGCCCTGGGTCTCTAGCGGCATGTCGCCAACCTCGTCCAGAAACAATATGCCACGCCCCGCACTCGCAATCAGACCATCCACGTTCCCCCGTCGCCCGGTATAGGCGCCATCGACCGCGCCAAACAGCAAGACATCCGCCAGCTCTGGGGAAAGAGACGCGCAGTTCCCATGCAGATAACCATAGTCCTCGCGCATCCGTTCCGCAAGGGACGCCTCCTTGAACTCTTTCTTGCGGTCGTCGTATTCGGACGTGCAGAGTCGGGGAAGGTTTCTGGCGATGAAGGACTTGCCAGTTCCCGTCTCGCCAGTGATCAGCACGTATTGCGGCACGCCTGGCTCACCCTGATGCGAGAGGATCGTCCGGACATGCTCGAGCCGCTCCTCGACAGAGTACAGGCCCATCAGGAAATACTTGGTCCAGCGAGCCGAGCCGATATTGATCCCAAGGTCTTCATACGATGTCCCAGCCGGCAACGGCAACATCTCGTTGGCGTAACGATAGCACTTTGGCATCACATCCAGACATTTAGGCAAGGGGAACGCGTCGGGGACAATGTAAACCATGCTGTTCCCATACTGCGAAAGGGCATCCTCCAGCATCAACACATCCACCTGCCTGAAATTCTCGCCACGCAACCGATACCCGCGCCTTTCGATCTCTCTCCTGATCGTGCAAACCGCCTCGACCGAGCGAGAATCGCTCCTGTCATATACCGCAAGCATCCGCGTGCAGCCATAGTCGTCCGCAACATCAAAAACACTCTTGAAGCCGCCGCCGCCCCGCAGATGAAACTCGGAAACCGTGTCGCGGCAGAGCCAAACCAGCAAATCCTCTCCTGTCATTTCACTGCTCATATAGAAACTTCTATTCTGACTAGTTACGCGCTAGAGCTTAGCATATCCCCATGGGGGTACGCAATCCAAAACATGAAGAGGAAGGCGGATATCAATGTGAAGACACAACATTTCACATTGGCACAGACCATGCTACCTAAATGCGAGAGGACCATGTAATGAATCCAGACGACATAATTAATACGTACAAAGAGAAGTTCAAGCAACAGCCTTCCTTGGATATGGTTGAAAGCGAACGGGAAGAGACTCTTAAGAATATCTCCAACGCACAGGTGCTTGCCTCGCTCAAGGACCATATCGCTGTGGCATACCAGATCTTAGCGGATGTCTCGCGAGGGAAGCGCAAGGTACCCGCATCAAAGGTCGCGTTGCTGGTGGGTGGACTCGCCTATCTCGCACTTCCGTTCGACCTTGTCTGCGATCCCATTCCCGTTGCGGGCTTTATTGACGACGGCATCGTACTAGCCTGGATTTTTTCACAATGCGCAGACCTTTTCGCCAGATGCACGAGAAACTCGCAGAAGGAGAACAGCCATGAAGCTCATGACTAGATTCAAGTGCAGGCTTCATACAATCCGCTGGGCCATGGGCGAGGTCCTTTCAGCTACGATATTCGTACTGGTCAGCTAGCGAAACCAAAGAGCGGCCTGCGTCAGAAGCGTGTCGCGAAGCGGACGGTAGTGGGACGAGCGGTTGCCCTCGAGGTAGACCGTCTTGATTGGGATCTGCAACGGCGGCAAGGCGTGACGGCGCGCGTCGACGAGCATCCGCGTCTCGTACTCGTAGCGGTCGCCGCGCAGCGCAAGCATCCGATCGAGCATGTCCGACGGAATGCCGCGCAGGCCCGACTGCGTGTCGCGGATCGCAAGCCCCGTCAGGAGACGAAAAAGAATTCGCGTCCAGCCGTTGCCCCACCGGCTCCGGAACGGGATCGGTCCCTCGAACGTGCGCACGCCCAGAACGATCCCCCCCCTCCGCGCCGCCGTCGCTTCCGCGACGCGACGGATGTCCTCGGGCGTGTGCTGTCCGTCCGCGTCGGCCGTCACCACGCCGGCGACATCCGGCAGGTGTGCGCGTATCCACGCGAAGCCCGTCTTGAGCGCAGCGCCCTTTCCGCGGTTCGAGGGATGGACGAGCAACGCCATCACGCGGCCTCGTATCGCCTCGAAGGTTTTCTCGCAACCGACCGAGCCGTCGTCCACGATCACGATATGAGGGAATTCCGCGCGCAACGCCTCCACCAGCCCCACGAGCTTGGCGTCCGGCTGGTAGGCGGGAATGAGAACCGCGATGTTCACCGCACCTTCAGCACTTCGGCAACAGGCTTGCGCGGACGCTTCATGTACTTCTGCGCGGACTTTCCGACGGCGATCACCGACATCAGGACCTCGCCCTCAGGTATGCCGAGAATCGCCTTCACCTTCGCGCCGTCGCGCATGCCCATGATGAGCGTGTCCCAGCCGCGGTTCTTCGCGGCGAGGATGAAGTACGAGCTCGCAAGCCCGCAGTCGTACGCGCCCCACGCGTTGCCGAGATCGTCCACGGCCTTGCCGGCGCTGAAGCCGCTCTCGCCCGGCACGTAGGTGACGGCCACGAGCGCGGCGGCGTTCGCGGAGCTGGCGACGTTGTAGCCGGGGAGTGCCTCTTTCCACATCCTCTCCTTCGCCGCGTCTGTGGCGGCCGCGTAGTAGCGCGTCGTCTCCGTGTTCTTCCAGCTCGGCGCGTTCAGTGCGTCCGTGACGATATTCCCCAGCTCGTCTTTGGTGATCTCGCTCTTCGCGTACTGGCGCACGCTCCGGCGCGCCTCCTTCAGTTCGTCGAAGTCCATTCCTGCCTTCTCCTTTTTGTTCGTCGTCTTATCCGCTGCGTCCTCGCCGCCTGAACACCCTACGGCCAGCAGAAGCGCCGCCGCGGACGCGGCCTTCGCGAATTGCCGGCGGCTCGCCGCCGGGCACGTTGTCAATGATGGATGACTATTCACTGTCGTGTTTCCTTCTTTCTCACCGTTCAGCTCTCCTTCACCGTGCCCTTCAGGACGGCGATGAAGGCGGACTGCGGCACGTTAACGTGGCCGAACTCCTTCATGCGGGCCTTGCCGCGCTTCTGCTTCTCGAGCACCTTCATCTTGCGCGTCACGTCGCCGCCGTAGAGCTTGGCGAGCACGTCCTTGCGGAACGGGCGGATGTCCTCGCGCGCGATGATCTCCTTGCCGATCGCGGCCTGCACTGGGATCTTGAACATGTGCGGGGGAATGGTGTCCGCGAGCGCCTTGCACATCTGCTGGCCGCGCGCGCGCGCCTTGTCGCGGTGGACGAGCGTCGCGAAGGCGTCCACCACCTCGGAGTTGAGGAGGATGTCCATCTTCACGATGTCGCTTTCCTGATAGCCGGCCGGCTCGTAGTCCATCGAAGCGTAGCCGTGCGAGACGCTTTTGAGCGTGTCGTGGAAGTCGATGAGAATCTCGTTCAGCGGCAGCATGCAGTGGAGCATCACGCGATGGCCGTCCACGGTCTCCGTCCCCTCCACGAGTCCGCGCCGGTCCATCACGATTCGCATCACGTCGCCGATGGACTCGCTGGGCGTGATGATGCGCGCCTTGAGGATGGGCTCGGAAATCGACTCGAGCGTGCTGACGTCCGGCATCTGGATCGGGTTGTCTAGGTCCTTCTCCGTGCCGTCCTTCATCTTGAGCTTGTACACGACGCCAGGCGTTGTCGAGATGATATCGAGGTTGAACTCGCGGCGCAGGCGTTCCTGCACGATCTCCATGTGGAGGAGTCCCAGGAAGCCGCAACGGAAGCCGAAGCCGAGCGCGATGGAGCTTTCGTGGTGGAAAGAGAACGCGGAGTCGTTGAGGTGCAACTTCTCCAGACCCTGGCGCACCTTCTCGAACTCGTCAGTGCTCATCGGGTAGATGCCGCAGAACACCGTGGGGCGCAGCTCCTTGAATCCAGGCAATGGTGTTTCCGCACCGAACTTCGCGGCAGTCACCGTGTCGCCGATCTTGATGTCGGCAGGGTCCTTCACGGTACCCACGAGATAGCCAACCTGACCCGCCTCCAGCTTGTCCGCGGGTTTCTTTGTGGGCGAGAAGATGCCGACCTCGTGCAACGTGGTGGTCACGCCAGAACCCATGAACTTCACGGTCATGCCGGGCTTGACTGTGCCGTCGACGATACGGACGTACGTGATCACGCCGCGGAACTCGTCGAACACGCTGTCGAACACGAGAGCGCGCAGCGGAGCATCCGCACCCTGCGTCTTCGGCGGCGGGATGCGCTTCACGATGGCCTCCAGCACTTCCTGGCACCCCACGCCAGTCTTGGCAGAGACGAGCAGCGGCTCGTCCATCGGGATGGCGAGGATGTCCTCGACCTGCTGCGAGACGCCCTTCACGTCAGCGCCCGGAAGATCCACCTTGTTGAGGACCGGCACGATCTCGAGCTGCGCGTCCTGCGCGAAGTACGTGTTGGCGACGGTCTGCGCCTCCACGCCCTGCGCAGCGTCCACGACGAGCAGCGCGCCCTCGCACGCACCCATGGACCGGCTCACCTCGTAGGCAAAGTCAACGTGGCCGGGCGTGTCGATGAGGTTGAAGAGGTACTCCTTCCCGTCGTTCGCGTGATAGACCATCGAGACTGGATGGCTCTTGATGGTGATGCCGCGCTCGCGCTCCAGGTCCATCGCGTCGAGCGTCTGTTCCTTCAGCTCGCGCAGGGGCACGGCCTTCGTCAGCTCGAGGATGCGGTCGCTGAGCGTCGTCTTGCCGTGGTCGACATGCGCGATGATGCAGAAGTTTCTGATGTTGTCTAGGGTCTGTTCCATGTGCGGCAGACAGTATAGCATAAATCACAGCGCGATAGGCTGCATATCACGGCGTCGGCTTGCTCCTGTAGAAGATAAGCGTGCCTATCTCGATTGATTTCTCGTCTACCTTGCTGCCAGGAGTGATCTTGCCACGCAGATAGTAGTACGTGTCCGGCGACCTCCATGCCGCACCGGCGATCTTGTACGGCGTGAGGTCATGCGTCACCGGGCCGCCCTTGACATATCCCGGCAGGGCCTCAAGCGACTTCAGGTCCCGAACCGCATCGCCCATCTTGCCGATCTGCAGGCCCTTGGGAAGCGCAAGGACCGGCGACGGATTGTCGGCGCGCGCCGATGCTGGTAGCGACTGTTCCGCATCGCCATGGGCCTGCTTCGGAACGACAAGTTTCGCCTTCTTCTTGAACACGGGCGGAACTATCATCGACAAGATGCCCGACTCTTCTGCATTCGAATGCTCCGGCTTCTCGGCCGGCACGATCAAAGGCGGCTTGACCACTGGCGGCGGCTTCACCACGGGTTGCGGTTTCGTCGCTATCTCCTGAGGCTTCTTGGCCGGAGCGGCCTTTGAAGCCGTCTTGACTTGAGCAGGCGCAACCTTGGCGACAGGCGGCTTCTTGGCGACGGGCTTTGGCGTCGCAGCGACAAGAGCCGTCTGCTTGCGCCCGTACTGCGCCGCCATCGTGTCTACAGACCCGTATAGCACGCTGCTCAGGTACGAATCCGCCTGCACAAGCCGCTTCGCCTTGACATCGGGATCGGAGCCCGGCCTTGCTGCCAAACCAAGTTTAGCGCGCACGCTCGGCATCGCGAAAATCATACCGCAACGCTTGCGTCCCCTATGCTTGGTCTTGTGCCACGTGTTCGGCGCGCCGTAGGCGACGTGCGAGTGGCAGACCACCTGCGCGTCGCTCAGGCGGTACAGCCCCTTCAGCTTTATCAGGAGCTGCCGCAACGCCTCAAGCTGCTGGAGCGTGACCGCCTGGTCGTGGTGCCCCACCACCTCGATGCCGATGGCGTACGTGTCGCAGTCCTCCTTCCCGTTCCACATGGAACGTCCGGCATGGAACGCCTCGCGGTCGCGATCGATGATCCGATAGACCGTACCGTTCTCGGTGACGCAGTAGTGCGCCTCGCCGCGCTCGGAGAGCTTGTTGAGCGAGCTCTTCGCGTGGGCTTCGGTGGTGTGCAGCACGATTAGCCGCGTCGCCGTACGGAGGCGGCGCTCCTTGTTGCGCGGCGAGCGGTAGTCGTCCTTCAGCACGAGCGGCGCGGCAAGCGCCTGGCAGCACGCCATCGCGGCAAAACCCAACCAGATCAAGGTCTTTAAGGACCCAAAAGACCTTAAAGCCCCTAAGCCCCCCAAAGACCTTAAAGACCTTAAGGACTTTAAAGACGTTAAAGACTTTAAAGTCGGAGAGGTCCTTAAAGTCCTTAAGGCCCGCATCACCTCGTCAGATGTTGAGTGCTGTCTTCGACCAGGGTTCCTTGCCGGCAAGGAGCGACGGGGTCGTCATCTCCGGCGGCACCGGGAGGCCAAGCATCTGCAGCGCGGTTGGTGCCACGGCGCTCAGCTTCGCGAGCGGAGTGAGACGCACGCCCGCCGCGTCGTTGGCCACGTAGAAGCAGTCCACGAGGTTGAGCGTGTGCGAGGTCTTGACCATGCCGGTCTTGTAGTCGACCATCTGCTCGGCGTTGCCGTGATCGGCGTAGATGAGCACGTGCGCGTCCAGCTCCATGAGGCGCGGCAGTATCTTGCCGATGCACTCGTCAACGACCTCGACCGCCTTCGCGGCGGCCTTGGGGTCGCCGGTGTGGCCCACCATGTCGCAGTTCGCGTAGTTGACGACGATGAAGCCATAGGGGTTGTCCGCAAGGCGCTTCAGCAGCTCGTCCGTCACCGTGTATGCGTCCATCTCCGGGTGCGAGGCGAAGGTGGCGGGGTCGAAGCGGCTCTTCACCTCCACCTGGTCCTCGCCCTCGCTTGGCGTGGTGGACTTGCCGTTGAAGAAGCTCGTCACGTGGCGGAACTTCTGCGTCTCGGCGAGGCGGAGCTGCTTGATGCCGGCGCGCGACACGACCTCGCCGAGGAGGTTGTCCATGCCGCCGCCCGCGCCCATCGCGCCGAGCAGGTAGTCCTCGAACTCGTCCCAGTAGCGCGTGAAGCCGAGGTATGTCACCTTCGGGCGCGCGTGGCGGTCGCCCGCGTAGTCGTCGAGCACGAACGCCTGCGTGAGCTGGATGGCGCGGTCCTGGCGGTAGTTCGTGTGCA
>CAMPAF010000019.1 GCA_946631535.1 uncultured Verrucomicrobiota bacterium | reverse complement strand
ATAGTTGTTTCCAATCATCAGAAGGCTCGGCGGTGAATTACGCAGATGCGCCCGCAATTCTGCAAGGCGGCAATTCGAGATTGACGCGGCGGCGGCATTCTGGTAAACTACTTCCCGTTTCCGGCGAGATAGCTCAATGGTAGAGCATCAGAATCATAATCTGCTGGTTGAGGGTTCGAGTCCCCCTCTCGCCACCAACAAAAAACAAACGAAACCCCAGTAAATACTGGGGTTTTATGTTTTCCTAGGGCTTTTCACCATGTCGCCCATTCTCGCCCATTTTCGCCCTTATTCATGCGCCCATAATCACCATATTATCACCATGCCCCGAAATCGCGCGCGCCCTTTCTTTATTGGGGTTTCCGCTAAAACGCCGCCAGCGCGTCTCGGCGTGAATGTCCGGCCATAATCACCACGCGGGGAAACGCCGCGCAAGCGGTCAGCGGCCAGCGCGGACGCCGAAGGGCAAAAGGAAACGCCGTCGGGGAGACCGTATAGGCCGACGGCGTTTCAAATCATCATGCCCGCTTTCCATCGTCACCATCATCATCACCATGCGGGCGTTTCTCGCGTTCCTCTCGCGTTCAACCCCAGCGCGGAATTTCCGGCAAAAGCCCCGAACGTGGCGGGCGAGAAGGGCATGGTCGCGCGGTGCGTGTGCCGTTGCCCGCGCCGTGCGCCTCTGCGAAGGTTGGGCGGTGTAGATTGCACCACTTCACCCACGCCGCGCCCGTCCTCTCGTCCGCGTCCGCCGTCCTGTCGGCGGCGCGCTCCGCTTCATTGCGGAAGTTGTACCGACACGACTTTTCCAGCGACACAAGCCACGGGTTGCGCCGCATCGCCTTTTTCACGCGGGCGGAAATCGCCTGTTTGCTCTCGCCGTACACGTCGGCCATGCGCATTATTCCCCAGCCGCGAAGAAGTCCATGCACGACAAGCACGTCCGCCAGCGTCATCGAGGCGAAACGCCGCAACAGTTCAAGCACATACTCCTCCGCTTCTTCGGGCATGGAAGGCGCGACACGTCCGGCGGCATCGTCTGCGGGCGCGTCCAGTTCGTCGGGGTTGAAGGTTGCCACGGACGAAACGCCCGCCGCGACCTTCGCCTGTAATTGGCCTGTCTCCAGCGCGCCGTCGGTAATCGCGTCAAGCGAGGTCGTGCCGTTCACGGCAACGTCAGACAGCCGACACTTCGCGCACGTCTCGCGAAGGCGGGCAATCTCCCTGTCGTGCGGGCATTTGTGACACGTCATTTCGGCATTTCCATTTTGATGTTTTTTCGGGCTTCATTCGGGCTTCAAGCCCCGAACGGATTGTGCGTTTTCACGTGCTTCGTCCGTGCTTCAAGGCCGGAACGGATTTCGCGATTCTTTCTTGGTTCGCTCTTGCTTCAACCCAATGCCAGTCCGTCCATCAAATGCCGTCACGCACCGTGCGTGTCGGCGGTTTTCGCTATGCCTCCCGCCAGCGCGGCAAGGCCGACGGGCGGCGTATTCTCGCCGTAATCCGCGCACCGCTTGAAATGCGGACACTCTTCCGGCGGGTGTGGGTGCTTGGCGTGTTCGGGCGGTATGCGTGAATAGGGGCAAGCCATCTTTTCCGCGTTGAAATGTGCGCACCGTTCCTCGCACAGCCCCCAGTCCTCCCGCGTCCATGTGAGCGGCTTCGGTGCCGTCGCCGTAGCGTGTACGGGTGGCGGGGCTTGCGGCGGCGTGTACGCATCCAGCAGACGGTTCAGATACGCGCCTCGCTTCTCTACGCCTTGCGCCGCCGCCGCCTTTTCCACCTCGGCGCGGAACGCGGCCACGCCGTGCGCCAGCATGAACCGCCGCCACTTGTCGCGGGAAGGCAAGCCGTCCCCCAACCGCTCCGCCGCGTCAACAATCGCCGCCGTTATGGCCGCATCGGGCGCACCGTGCGCGGTCACGGACGAAACGGAAACGGAATCACCTGAAAGCGGCGGCGAAACGGTCGCCGCTTGCGGCGTTCTCGTTTCGTTCCGTTCGGTTATGTTTGGTTTCGTTCTGTTTCGTTTCGTTTCGTTGCTTGGGTTTTCCCCTAGGGGGCTTGGGTTTTCCCCTAGGGGGCTTGGGTTTTCCCCTAGGGGGCTTGGGTTTTCGGCCTTGCGCGGCCTTCCGCCGTTGCAACCGTTCGCCCTCGCCGCTTCCGCCTTGCGTTCGCTCTTCGCTTGTCCGCCCCTACGCCCGTCTTCGATTGCTTTCAGCCATGCCGCAAGGTTGCGCTCTTGGTCGGCTTGCATCTTCTCGAACACCGCGCCGTGCAGTCCTTTCGGGCGTTCAAACCGAAGCCCCATGTACCATCGACAAAGCGGAAGCATGATTGACGTGAAGTCTTCTGGACATTCCAGCACGTCGGCAAGCCCTTCGGACGAAATGCGCAACCATGCGCCTCTGTCGCCGCCGCCGCTTGCCGCGCTCATGCCGCACCGCCTTCCCGCCTTGCGCCAGCGTCGCGCCGAAGGCACATTCCGCGCCCTCTGCCGCGTTTCTGCCCGTTCGCCGTGCGCTTGCCCTCCCAGCGGACGCGGAGCGCGGGAAGGGGCGTTTTTGCGCGTCGGTCAAGATTTACCCAATGCCCCATCGGTCAGCCCTCCCGTTTTCCGGCCTTGCGCTCTTCCCGCGCCCTGTCGGCGTATGGCCGGACGTGTTCGCGGAGCGCGGGCATCAGCACCGATTCCCACAAGTCCGCCAGCGTCTCGCGCTTGCCGTACTTCCAGCACAAGCCCTGTATGCTTGCCAGTTCGCCGGATAGCCGTTGCGTCATGCGGAAGCGGGCAATGTACCCGCGCCGATGTTCGTCCGTCGGGTTGCGCTTGCGGATTACGCGCTTGCGGTCGATCTTCGCCGTTCTCATCACGCCACCGCCTTTCTGCGTCCGCGTTCCAGCAGGGCGCGGACACTCTCGGCGGAATAACGGCTTGTCACCTTGCCTTTTGCGCCGAAGCAGAACGCCTTTATCAGTCCGGCATGAGCGTATCGCGTCACCGTGTCGGTGCATACGCCCAGCATTTCAGCGACCTGTCGCCGCGTAAGGGCGCGGTCGGTCGGCGCGTCCACGGCAAGCCCTGCCGCCGTGCGGCCTTCCAGCGCGTCCAGCGCGGCGTTCGCCTGTTCCCTTGTGATCGACGGGTCGGTTCTGATTATCGCCAGCACCGCCGTCTTCGTGCTTTGCATCATGTGTGTGTGTCTCCTTGCCTCCGGCCAACGTCACAATCAGCGCACCGTGCGCCATTGTCGCCCGCCGTCGCCCTTATTGCGGAATGTCACCTAATGTTGCACGTATTCGCCCGCCGTGCCGCGAAACCGTTTGCGGGAAAGCGCACTAACCCCTTTATTTTCAAGGCGAAAAAAAGAGAGGCTAATTTTTCAAGCCTCTCAAAATGTCACCATTGCAACGTTGAAGTTGCCGCCCTTTGTCGCCTATGTCCGCCGCTCTCGCTCTGCCGCCATGTCGGCGGGCACGTCGAGCGTGTCGGGGTTGAACGGTTCGGCGCGTGTCGGCAAGTCCGCCAAATAACGCGCCTTTCGCTTGCGCGTCAGCCTGTACCCCTTGCACCAACCCTCGCAAAGTCTAGGGTCGCGGCGCAAGTCCGCCGAGTAGCGTTCCTCGCGGCCTGTATACTCGTTCTTCGCAAGTGGCGGTTTGTGCTTCCCGTCCTCCCAGCGTTTCACCTGTCGCAACGTCACGCCGCACAAGAGCGCAACGCGCCGCCGCGATACTATCCGCGCGTCCCGCTTCGCCTGTTCGCGCGTTGAAGTCAGCACCGCCGCCAGCAAGTCCGTTATCTCCCGAGCCTCGGCGTGTGCCGCCCTCTCGGCCAGCAATTCCCGCCGCCCGTCTATCGCGGCCAGCATTTCAGATCGTACCGCCTCGGCCAGCGCGCCGTCGCCGCCTTCGGGGATGTATTGCGCCGCGTCCTCGGCATCAGCCGCCAGCGCGTCCAGCGCGTCCAGCGTGTCGCACCGTTTCGCCCTGTCGGCAATAATGCGCACGGTCGCCCGCGCCGTCTCCGTCGCGCTTGCCGCGTCCTCTCCCGCGTCAGAAACGGGCGCGGGGGCGGTTTCCCACCCGCCGCGCCGTCCGGCTGTGCCGTTGCGTCCGTTCACGCGCAAACGCTCCTATGCCCGTTTTTGGGGCGTTTCGCGCCTGTCCGTTCACAAGCGGCGGACGCACCTTCGCCGTACAGCCCCGCCGCCTCAAATGCCGCCCGCACCTCGGCAAGCCGCGCCATGTCTTCGGGCGTTCCGTCGGGAAACCCCGTCTCAAAACTCCCTTCGACAAGTCCGCACAGTTCGCGCGGGTCGCGCATCGGCCCGTCGGCAAACGGCCATACCCACTCGCGGAACACGCTTTCGGGCGTGTTGTCGTTTTCGCACCACGGAATCCCGTTCAAGGCTTCCGCCACTCGTTCAAGCACGGCGTACCGTTCGCCGTCTATCGTCAGCGTTATGCGCTTCGGGGTTGTCTTGCTCTGCGCGGCGCACCGTGCGCCGTGCCGTGCGGTCTTTCCCGCCGTCTCGTTCGTCTTGCTCATGGCGTTTCACTTCCATTTGCTAAAATCCCCATCCCCCGCAAGGTGAAACGTGCGCACGGGGCGCAGACTTGCAAGGGCGGGGAAAGGGTTCGGTTTCTCGTTCCCGTGTACCCGTCGCGGGCGGCGTTTCACTTCCGCTTGTTCCGCAAACGGCGCATAGTCTACCACAATCGACGGCGAACACAAGAGGCAATCGCAGAAAAAATCAGTCGGGGAAGATTATCGGCACGTCGCCGTCGTTCTGCGCTATGCGACAACCGCGCACTACTTCGATCAGCGGCTTTCCGTTTATCTTGAAGTCGCGGACACCTTCAATGGCCGTCTCATAGCGGCCTTCGTGATAGTCTGGGTTGTCCTGTTCCTCTTCGTCGTCAAGGAACTCTTCCGTAGCGAAAAACCACTTGCCGCTTTCAGTTTGCCCGAAGTAGAAGCCATATCCCGCCTTCGTGTCCTTTGCGATAGTGCCGCCGCCGTGCCAATCTTCGATTATGGCCGCAAGTTCGCGCTCGTCGTGCGCTATGCGGTAGTAGTCATCCGGCATTTCGCCGTTCTCTACCCTCATTGCCGTCTCGTAGTCCATGCCGCCACCTCTTCACAGTTCGTACTCTTCCGCCGACACCAGCCGGACGAAATCGCAGTAGTCGCCCGTCTCAATGCGGCGCGTGACGTTCCAGCGGTAAACATCGTCCGCGCCGCGCCAAAAGAAGTCCACGTACTCGCGCACGGTCACGGGCTTTCCGCGCTTCACGCATCCGGCGAGAAGTATGCCGTACTCGTTGCACGTTGCGTCGCATTCCAGCGGGTCGGGAAATGCCGACGGCCAACAGAGTTGGTATGGCAACTCTTCGGGCGCAACGTCACCGAACGCCTCTTCATGCGCCTTCGCGCCGTCCGTCGGGTTGTTTGAGAAGGTAAACTTTTTCAAGTCCATGTTTCCGTTGCCTTTCGGGAATTGTGAGTTATGCGGAATTAGTTTACATAACCAGTATTATGTGACATCGCAACACGCTCAAAACTTCCAAAATGTCATTCTGCCGCATTTTTTGCGTTCCGGCGGAACTTCGGCGGCTTGTCCCAGTTCTTTGCGGCGCATACGGGACACGCGCAAGGCCGCGCCGCTTTCTTCGCCCGCCACTCATGCCCGCAATGCAAACATTTCCGCACCGTGTCAGATATGCGGGGCGGCGCGGGCGTTCGCCATTTCCTCGCCCTGCAACTGGGGCACGCCTTCGGTTCAACGCCCGCGAACGTCTGCCACGTCCAACCGCAACGGGCGCATACGTGGCGCACCATGTCCGCCTGTCTCGGCGGCGGCGGCGCGGCCTTCCGTTCGGCGGCGGCGCGTTCCGCCCGTCTTGCGGCATAGAAGGCGTTTATCTGCGCAACGCGCTCTTGAATGTCCGTGTCCATCGGCGAAGATTGTACCACATCGGCGGATGGGCGCAAGGGCTTTGTCGGTTTTTCCATCACGCCCGCGCCTCCGCCTCTGCAATGCGCCTGTCGATCTCCGCCCGCGCCGCCCGCAACTGTTCCAGCGTCATGCCGTCCAGCACCGCGCAGAAGGCGCACGGCACGGCCTGTGCCGCGTCCGCGCCGTCGGCAAGGGCAAGCGCACCGCCCACGTCCGGCAACGCGCCCACGGCGTTCTGCAATGCGTTCTCGCTTACGTGGAAGTAATGCCGCGTCATGGCGGGGCTTGTATGTCCCACAATGCTTTGAACGTGCGCCATAGGAACGCCCGCGTTCGCGGCAAGGCTTACAAACGTGTGCCGCAGACTGTGAAAGCCAACTTCCACCATCGCCCGCGCCTGTCCGTCCGCCTTGCTCGACGTGCGTATGCCAGCGGCCATGAACGCCGCCTGTATCTTGTCCGTCAGCGCGGCGCGGTCGGTGTTGTACGTCTCCGCCGTCTGCGGCATCACGTACCCCGTCCGCTTCTTCGGCGGCGTTTCCGCCAGCATCGGCGCAAGCGCGGCGTGAATCGGGATTACCACGGGTCGCCCGTTCGCGTGTCGGGCGGTCTTGCGCGGTATGACGGCTATCATGCGCCGCGTCAAGTCCACGTTTCCCCATTCCAGCAAGGCGCAATCCCCCAGCCGCAAGCCCGTGTAAATGCCCACGGCAAAGAGCAACCGCATTTCGCCCTTCACGCTATCGCAGACGCGGTGAAGTTCGTCAACGGTCAGTTCGCGGCGCGTCGTCGTCTTGTCCTCGGCCTTGTGCTTTATCTTCGTCCACGGGTTGACGGTCAGCCGCGCCGCGTCTGCCAGCACGTCCCACATCCGTTTGAAGAGCGTCGCGTACTTGTTGTACGTGTTCGCGGAAAAGTTCTGCGCAAGGTCGGACATGAACGCCTCGGCCATCGCCCGTGATACGTGCCGCATTTCGGTTGCGTCGGGGTAGTGCGCCGCCATCCATCGCGCAAGCCGTGAATACTGGCATTCGTACATGGTCATGGTCGCCGCGCCCGTGTCGGGGCGTTCCGCCGATCTCCTGTACGCCTCAAAACCGTCGGCAAGCGCAAGCGCGGGTCGTGCGTCCTCGTAGGCTTTTAGTTCGGCGGTCACGCCTTGCACCTTCGCGGCCAGCCCTTCCAGCGTCGCCTTCTCGCCCCCCAGCCGGAACGGGGCGGTAAACTCTGCAAGCCGTTTCGCCGCCTCCCGCTTGTCGCTCGTCCCCGTTGAACGCGTGAACGTCTTGCCGTCCACCGTCCACCGCGCCCGCCATACGCGACCGTGCATTTCCAGCGTTCCCTCGCCGTTTGCCCGTGCCTGTCTCTTTCGTGCCATGTTGCCTGTCTCCTGTTGCGGGCGTGTCGCCGTTTGTGGCTCTTTTTCGCCCTTGCGCGGAGTAGTCTACATCATCGGCGGATTAAATGCAAGCATAATCACCACATTATCACCACGATTTTTTAAAGCCCTTGTTTTATTGGGCTTTAATCAGAATCATAATCTGCTGGTTGAGGGTTCGAGTCCCCCTCTCGCCACCAACAAAAAACCCCAGCGAGCGCTGGGGTTTTCTGCTTGGCTAGATTCCGCGCTGGAGACGCTCTAGGGCTTCGATGCGGTCTTCGAGCGAGGGGTGGGTGGCGAAGATGGACGCGTGTTTGCCGGCGATTCCCATCGCCTTGATGGAATCAGGCAGGATGCCGGGCTGCAGGTTGCCTAGCCGGCGCAGGGCGGCGATCATCGAGGATGGCGTGCCCAGCAGGTTGGCGCTCCCGGCGTCGGCGGCGTACTCGCGGCGGCGCGAGTACCAGTATACCACGAGCGATGCGACTAGTCCTAGCGCGAACTGCAGCACGTAGTAGACAAGATAATAGATGCCGTTGCTTGAGCCGCGCCGATTGCCCTTGCCGTCGGACGCCGCGTTCGCCGCGAAGAACGCCACCACGCGCGAGAGGAAGATCACGCAGGCATTCAACACGCCCTGCAGGAGTGTCATCGTCACCATGTCGCCGTTCGCCACGTGGCTGATCTCGTGTCCAAGCACTGCACGCAGTTCCTCGCGCGTCATCTGCGCCATGATGTCGGTGGAGACCGCCACCAGCGCGTGGTTGCGGAAGGCACCCGTGGCGAAGGCGTTTGCCTGGCCCTCGTAGATGGCCACCTCCGGCATCTTGACGTTCGCGCGTTCGGCGAGGCTGCGCACAGTCTCCACAAGCCAGCGCTCCGCTTCGCCCTCCGAGCCGTCGATCACCTGCGCGCCGACGGACATCTTCGCGATCGTCTTGGAGAGCAGTAGCGAGATGATGCCGCCTGCCATGCCGAATATGAGCGAGAAGATGGCCAGGGCGGTGAGGTCGCCGCCCATCGCCCCGTTGGGATCTACTCCCATGAATGCGCAGACGACATGGAACACGACCATCATGAGGAACATGACGGCGAGGTTGGTGATCAGGAAGAGGATTATCCGTTTCATGATTTTATTTTCTGAGCGACTGAGAAAGTGATCGATAGCGGAACGAGCGAAGGAGCGAAAACCTTATTTGTTGAATCCTTTACGGGTGAAGAACTCCCAGAGGCGGTCCATCCACGTGTAGCTGCCCGTGCCGGGGGAGGCGGAGAACTGGAAGCAGTGTCCGCGCGTGGCGAGCGTGTGGAGGTCGCACTGGATGCCCTTGCGGCGGAGAAGCTCCCAGATCTTCACGGAGTTCATCGCCGCCCAGCCGTCCGCGTCGCCGTGCACGAAGCACATCGGCGGCGTGGCGTCGTCGAAGGAGAATTCGGGCACGGGCACGGCGTCGTCCTCGTTGCCGCCCTCGGTATTGGGCTGGTCGATGCCGTCCGTGAGCGCGTAGGCGGGATAGATGGGGCAGGCCCACTGCACGGTGCAGGGCTGGCGGTCGATCTCGTCCACGGGCGCGTAGGCGGGCGTCTTCGCGTTGGTGGCGGTCATGAGCGTGAGATGTCCGCCGGCGGAGAAGCCCATGATGCCGATGCGGTTCGGGTCGAGTCCGCGCGCCGGCGCCTCGGCGCGCACCATGCGGATGGCGCGCTGGGCGTCCTGCCAGCCACTCAGGTGCTTTGGCTTGCCGAGCGGGCGCGGGCAGCGGTACATCACCACCACCGCGGTCATGCCCTTCGCGTTGAGGTAGTGGGCGACGGGCGTTCCCTCGCCGTTGAAGTTGCAGAAGTTGTAGCCACCGCCTGGCACGATCACCTGGATGGCCTTGGTCGTGATCTTCTCCGGGATGAACCACACGAGGTACGGCGCGTACTGCTGGTTCTCGGAGGGGTCGGGCGTCTTGCCCTCGGGCCAGAGCATCTCCTTCTCGGTGCGGATCGTGGCGCCGGGCATGAAGCGGTGGTCCTGCGCGACGGGGCGGCCGAGCTTGCCGAGGTAGCCCATCTGGCGCATGAACTCGAGCGCGCGCTCGTAGGCGGGCGCCTTCACGGGACCGTGCGGGCGGTCGGCGTCGAGGTGCAGCTCGGCGGGGATCTTCATGCGCCGGAGCTGGCGGTAGATCTGCGTGGAGCCGATGGGCGAATAGGGGTCCACGCCGCCGTGGAAGAGGCACATCGGGCAGGTCTTCGCGTCGAACTTGAAGGACGGGTTGAGCTTCACGTCGGGGCCGTTGCCCTCGGTGGTGTTCTTGCCCTCGAGGCCGTCGGTGAGCGCATAGGCGGGGCAGAATGGGATTGCCCAGTTGATGTGGCAGGGCGTCTTGTCGAGATCGTCCACGGGCGCGTAGGCGGGAGTCTGCGAGCTGGTGGCGAGCATGACCGAGAGGTGCGAGCCGGCGGAGCAGCCCATCACGCCGATCTTCTCGGGATTGAAGCCGCGCGCGGCGGCCATGGAACGCACGAGGCGCACGGCGCGCTGTCCGTCCTCCCACGCCGTCTGGTAGAGCGGTATGCCCTTGGGTCGCGGCGTGCGGTAGGTGAGGTTGACGCAATGGATGCCGGCGTCGAGCATCTTCTGCACGAGCGGGGCGAAGGCGGGGCCGTCGCAGCAGCATTGGTAGCCGCCGCCGGAGATGATGATCATGCAGGTGTCGGTCTTGGGCGCGCCCTCGACGGCGTCGAACCACTGCACGTGCGGCATGCGGTTGGCGGCGCGGTCGAAGCCGGGCGCCTTTGCTTCTTCGGTGGTCGCCGCGATCTGGTGGTCCTGCGCGTCCGGCATCTTGCCGTCGGGCCACAGGGGAATCTTCTCGCCCATCGGCAGGGCGAACGCGGCCATGCACGCCGTAAGCGCCGTAGCCATGGCGCAAGTGACTGATCTCTTCATTCGTATCTCCTTGGTCTGGATTTGCTGCGCCGTCCGCGCATGTAGCCGGGCGACGCAACAAAGTTTACCACAACGCCCCGCCCGCCGCAATCCGCTCAGCGGCCGAAGAGCCAGAGGGCGCAGCCGACCAAGGGTGGCATGGTGAGGATGGCGAGGAGGGTTGTGAGCGAGACGAGCCCCACCGAGACGGCGACGTCGCGCTCGTAGCGGGCGGCGAACATCGTGGTGAGCGCGGCGACGGGAGCGGAGGCCGCCACGACGGTCGCCACGGCCATGGCGGGCTCGGGCGGGCGGCAGAGCCAGAGGATGCCCAGGACGGCGCACGGTATCGCGCAGAGGCGCAGCAACGCCGCGAGGTACGCGCCGCCGCAGGTGAGGGCCGGGCGGAACGAGGCTGCGCCCAGGTACCAGCCGATCACGGTCATCGCCAGGGGCGTGTTCATGTCGGCCATCATGCGTAGCGGCTCGTCCAGGACCGGCGGCAGATGGCATGAGAGGAGGAAGAAGGGAAGTCCGCAGGCGATGCCGACGCTGCCCGGGTTGACGAAGAGGGTGCGCACGCGCACGTCCTTCATGCTGCCCGCCATCACCACGAGGCCGTAGCTCCAGCAGACGAGGTTGAACACGGCCACGTAGACCGCGCCGTAGAACACGCCGTCGTCGCCGAGGAGGGCGTGCTCTAGCGGGATGCCCATGAAGCCGGCGTTCGAGAAGATGACAGAGAAGCGCAGCACGCTCTCGCGGCGCTTGTCCCTGTCGCGGACGCAGAACGATGCGAGGATGCCTAGCGCGTGCGTGCCCAGCGCGGCGCCGAGCGCCCACCCAAGGCCGGCGAGGAGGCGCGGCTCGAAGGGACGTTCGAAGGCGTGCACGATCAGGCACGGCGTCACGACCAGCATGAGCAGGTCGACCATGCCGCGCACGACGGTCTCCGACAGCAATCGCGTCCGGTGGCAGGCGAAACCGACTGCCATCAGCGCGAAGAGTATGCCCACCTGTTGGGCGACGACCGCAAGACTTTCCAGCATGGCGGGGCACATTATACCAAATGGTTGTGGTATAATCTCGCCATGCACAGATTGCTTGTTCCAGAGGGGCTCATGGCCCAGGACACGGTGACGCCGCCGCCGGACGCGGCGCGGCACCTGAAGGTTGTGCGTCCGAAGCCGGGCGAGACGGTGGAGCTTTTCGACGGGCATGGACGCACGCGGCGATACAGGTGGGACGGCGGCGCGCTGCGCGCGGACGGCGGAATCGCCGCCTTTCCGCCGCCCGCGGTCAAGATGACGCTTTTCGCGTGCGTGACGAAGGGGAGCCGCTGGGACTGGACGATCGAGAAGGCTGTCGAGCTGGGTACGGCGCGGATAGTGCCGGTCATCTCCGAGCGGTGCATCGTGCGCCTGGACGCGGACGAGCGCGTCGCGAAGGCCGACCGCTGGCGGCGGATCGCCGCCGACGCGGCGCGCCAGAGCGACGCCGTGTGGCTACCGGAGGTGCTCGAGGCGGTGGACTTCCGCGCCGCGCTGGAACTGGCGAAGGGGTGCGGCCGGGTTTTTGCGGGAGCGATCACCGATCCGCCGCCGGAACCGATGTGGCGCGAGGTGACGGCATCGATGGCCGAAAGGGTCTGTCCCCATGGGCTCGGCGTGTTCGTGGGGCCGGAAGGCGACTTCACTCCTGACGAGTTGCAGGCGCTTCTCGAGGTCGCGACGCCGGTCTCTTTCGGCCCGACTATCCTCAGGGCCGAGACGGCGGCCATCTTCGGCCTCTCCGTGCTGGCCGCGGCGATACAGTCGATGCGCGCGCCCTGCCAGGCGTGATTGTGATATACTTGTGCCATGCAACAGGCAAGCAAGCAGACTTGGGCGTTCGACTGCGAGTGGGCACCGGACTTGACGGCCGGGCGCCGCCTCTACCACTTGGGCACGGCCGTGTCCGACGACGAGGTGCTGCGCGTGATGTGGGAGCAGGGCGGCGCAACCGAGGAAAACCCTCAGCCGTTCCTCAAGACCGTGCTCTGCCGTATCGTCTCCATCGCCGCCGTCGTGCGCGTGGAGGCGGCCAATGGCGTGAAGCTCCATCTTTGGACGCTGCCCGAGCGGCCGGAGGACGTGTCGGTGACGGAGGCGGACATCCTCGCTCGCTTCCTCGGCAAGTTCTGCAAGGCGCATCCTACCCTCGTGGGCTTCAACTCGCGCCAGTCCGACATCCACATCCTCGCGCAGCGGGCGATCGTGAACGGCCTTTCGCTTCCCGAGTTCGCGAAGCAGGTGTGCGGCAAGCCGTGGGACATGGACGCCATTGACCTGATAGACGTGGTGGGCGGCTTCAAGAAGGGTACCGGCTGCTCGCTCAACGAGATAGCGAACCTCTGCGGCATCCCCGGCAAGCTCGATACGACAGGCGACGACGTGGCGGGGCTCTTCTACGGCGGCAAGCGGCGCGAGATCGTGGAGTACAACGCATTCGACGCGCTAACCACCTATCTGCTTTGGCTGCGCGTGGAGCATTTCAAGGGCACGTTCGATGCAACCCAGTATGCGCAGGAGCAGCAGAGCGTGCGCGACCTCTTGTCTGCGAAGTCCGCCGAGCCGGGTGGTGCCTACTTGGCGCGCTATCTCGACGCGTGGAACGCGTTGCGGCCGGCGGAGTATGGTATAATGTAGCAACGCAAAGGAGACAACAGAAAATGAAGAAGACAATAGCGACCTTCTTGGCCGTGGCAGCATCGCTGGCGCTGGTGGCAGGAATTGTGGAAGATACGAAGTCAAAGCCAGTGCTGGTGGCTTCGGCGCAGATGGCGCCCTTCGGAGACGTGACGAAGAAGGTGACTGCGCTCGGCACGATGATCAGCAACCCTATCGTCCCTACGCTGCTTCTCACCGGGGGGCAGCAGCAGCTGGTGGAGAAGTACGGCCGCTTCCGCGCCGACGGGCCGATCACGTGGCTCGCCTACATCCAGTCGCCTGCATGGGAGGTTGCGGCCACGAATCTGGATCAGGTTTCCGTCGAAGACTTGTTCGAGACGGTGCTGGTGTATCCGAGCGTGGACGGTCCAGCGACCATGACGATGAACCACCCCGGCGCGACGCGTGAGGCGGACGGTACGGTCCATCTCTTGCCGGGGAAGACGAACTCGAACGACACGTACGTCAAATACACGGCCGACAACCGCTACTGCGCCTTTGCATCGTCTCCTTCGATCGCGGCTCGCGCGCTGGAGGACTTCAGTGCGATGAACGCCAAGCGCGAGAAGGAGAAGGATTCGCCGCTTGTCTGCATTGAGGTCGTGCAGCGTGGCATGGACGCGATATCGACGTTGGCGGAATCGTTGGCCAACGAGCAGCAGAAGGTTCTTGCGAAGGTGGGGACGAACGATGTCGATCTGGCGAACAAGGTGACCGGGCTTCAGGCATCTCGCCAGAACAAGGCGCAAGAGATGTTGCGGTCTGTCGCATCTTGCTCCGTTACGCTCGATCTTGACGTTAACGGCCTAACAATGGAGGCTCGGCTTACGCCTAGGTCCGGCAAGAAGGCGCCATTCGCCTCGGACTTCGTCCTGCCAGCAGGTGTGCTGGACAATGTTCCAGCTAGAGCGCCGGTGTTCCTTTTTGGCGGAGACCGCATTCTCTGCCAGACGATGGACGAGGCGACGTTCAAGAAGGACAAGGAAGCCGTATGCGAGCTGCTGCCGACTTTCGTTGCGGAACTTGTCAAGGACGACGACTACGCAAAGTACGCGGGCTTCCTGAAAGAGGTCGAGGGACTAGTGACGCAGCTGGTCAAGGACGTGCCGTTCCCTGGGGCAAAGGACTGGACGGGCGGCTGGCTAGCTTTCGACGAGGCCGTCCATCCCTACTTCGAGCAGGTGGAATGGGCGGCGCAGGCCGAAGTCGAGTGCAAGGTGGTGGATCGTTTCCTGGACGGGCTTGTCGCCGCGGTCGGGAAGCAATGGCCTGGCAAGGGGCTGCTGACGAAGAAGGGGGACAGCATCGTGTTCGACTGGCATGCCCTCATCGACCTGTGCTCCGCAGAGGCGGGCGTGAAGCCTGGCGACAAGGAAGAGAAGGAATTGGCGAAAGCCAAGAAGACCATAAAGAGGATCCTTGGCGCAGGCAATACGGCGTGCAAGACGGCCCGTACGGGCAACATGATACGTACGCGTTGCGCGGCCACCGGCCTCAAGCCTTTGCCGGATGCGTCTGGTAGCGGCGAGGCGCGCATTGCGGCCGCCTTGCCTGAAACGGTTGAGAAGCGGCCTGCTGCCGTATTCTACCTTGAAGTCTATTCGCTTGTGCGTGAGGCAATTCTCCCGATCATGGCTAAGACTGCCAAGAAGAGCGAGGCCAAACAGTACAAGGCGATGGTGGCGGCTATGACGCCAGCGGAGAAGAACAGCGCGCTGGCGTACGCCTGCTGGACCGATCCGAACGGTTCCGCGCGCGCGATCCTGCGCATCACGGCAAACGAGCTCAAGAACTTCGGATCGGCGTTCAATGCGTTCACGGCGGCATCGCTGATGGGCGCGGACAATGAGTGACGTGGAAGTGATTGGCGATCTGCTTGCGCGGGCGGCTGAACGCCCGCGCGCGTTGGCGCGGCCGGAGCTGGCCGCGCTTCTTTCGGTGGAGGACGAAGCCGGCATCCAGTCGCTCTTCGACGCCGCGTACGCGCTGAAGGTGAAGTACTGCGGGAAGCGCGTGGCGATGCGCGGAATAGTCGAGGCGGGGAACGTCTGCGCGAAGGACTGCTACTACTGCGGCATCCGCAGGTCGAACGGGAACTTGCAGCGCTACCAGCTCTCGGCGGACGATATCGTGCGCCTGGCGGAGCTGGACGCGAAACAGGGCTACGCCTCGCTCGTCATACAGTCCGGGGAGATCGAGAGCGAGGCGCACACGCGCTTCATCGAGGACGTGCTGCTGCGCATCGCGCCGCTCGACCTGGGCGTGACGCTCTCGCTCGGCGAGCAGACCGAGGAGACTTACCGCAGGTGGAGGGAAGCGGGCGCGGCGCGCTATCTGCTGCGCATCGAGACCTCGAACCCGGAGCTCTACGCCACGCTGCATCCGGCAGGGCACAGCTGGGAACGCCGGGTCGAGTGCCTGCGCGCGCTCCGCCGCTGCGGATACCAGGTTGGGACGGGCGTGATGTGCGGCCTGCCTGGGCAGACGTACGACGACCTTGCGCGCGACATAGAGTTCTTCGCCGAGATGGACGTGGACATGATCGGCATGGGCCCGTACATCCCGCACCCCGATACGCCATTGGGCACTAGCCACCAGCCACCAGCCACTAGCCACCAGGCACTGACCCTTGGCCTCAAGATGATCGCCGTCACGCGGCTTTACCTGCATGACGTGAACATCGCCGCCGCAACGGCGCTCCAGGCGCTCGCGCCGGATGGCCGCGAACGCGGCATCCGCGCAGGCGCGAACGTCATAATGCCGAACATCACGGACACGAAGTACCGCCGCAGCTACCAGCTCTACGCCGGCAAGCCGTGCCTCGACGAGAACGCGGGCCTCTGCAAGGGCTGCCTCGAGCGTCGGCTGGCGGCGATCGGTGAGACTGTGGACTACGGCCATCGCGGCGACAGCCTTCATTTCAGGAAACGGACGCGCGGGAGCGCATCTATCCCGGAAGGTGGTGCCGAATGAAGGTGGCGGTTGGGCTTTCCGGCGGCGTCGATTCAAGCGTGGCCGCGCTGCTCCTCAAGCGCGCCGGGCACGATGTGGTGGGCATAACGATGAGGCTCTGGCAGGAAGGGCGCTACGCCGGCGGCGCGAACGACGCCTGCTTCGGCTCTGGCGAGGTGGAGGACATCGCCGCCGCCGCCGCGTTCGCCGAGCGGATCGGGATTCCCTATCGCGTGTTCGACTGCGCGAGTGCCTACGAGAAAGAGATTCTCGCCTACTTCCGCAGCACATACCTCGATGGCAAGACGCCCAACCCATGCGTGTTCTGCAACGCGAAGATGAAGTTCGGGCTTCTGCCTGACCTGGCGGCGGCGCAGGGTCTGGCGTTCGACAAGTTTGCAACCGGCCACTACGCGCGCGTCGAGGAACGCGACGGACGCTTCGCGCTTCTGCGCGCCAAGGATTCGCGCAAGGACCAGAGCTACTTCCTCTACCGCCTTTCGCAGGGCCAGCTCGCACGCCAGCTTTTTCCTCTCGGCGAGCTGACGAAGGAAGAGGTGCGGCGGATCGCCGCCGATGCCGGCCTCGCGGCGGCGGACAAGCCGGATTCGCAGGACTTCTACTCTGGCGACCGGAACGAGCTTCTCGGTGCGCCCCCGCGCGAGGGGAACATCGTCTCCACCGACGGGCGCGTACTCAAGCGCCACAACGGTTTCTGGAACTACACGATTGGCCAGCGGAAGGGATTGGGGATTGCTGCGCGCGAACCTCTGTACGTGGTACGCCTAGACGCCTGCCGCAACGAGGTCGTCGTGGGGACGAAGGACGAGCTCGTCCGCACCGAATTCCGCGTGACGGACATGCAGTGGGGAATGTTTGCGCCGCGGGAGGGTCGCGCTCCTGCGCGACCGCAACCCATACCCTGCCGCGTGAAGATCCGCTCCACCGGCGAACCGCGCGGCCCGGCGACGTTGGAGACGGATCCATCGGGCGAGGTCGTCTGCCGCATGCCGTCCGGCCTCACGGGCGTGACGCCTGGCCAGTCCGCCGTGTTCTACGAGGCCGACGGCGACGCCGTCCTCTGCGGCGGCGTCATCGCCTGATCAGCCCAGCACCAGCTCAAGGCCGTCGTAGGCGGCTTTGAGGGGGGCTGGAAGTTCTTTGTCGATCCGCTCCGAAGGCCAACCACGGTACTTGTCGCCGAGACCGAGGTGGGTGAGGTACACGTGCTGGCCGGGCGGCAGCTTGAGGCGATCGCTCTTGAGCAGCATGTTGGTTATGCGCGAGACGACCTGCACGCTCGAGTGGACGAACAGACGGAAGTCCTCGTCAAGGTCGATATCGGTCGCCTCCATGATGAACGCGGTGAGGGCCTGCGGCTCGTGGACGAATGGCTTGGAGGCGGCGTAGCGGGCCGCCGTCTTTTCCCTGATGTGCGGGTCGATGCCGATCATGCGCGCTGCGTCGCCCATGATGCCGCCGGTATCGGTGGCGTACAGGAGGCGCGAGGTGCCTTTCTCCACGAGATAGAGCGAGGTGCGTTCCAGGACGCCGTCCGTGACGCGCGAGGTGCTGTGGTTGGCGGGCACGCCCGTGAAGCGCATGCCGCACTCGACAACCGGCTTACCGAACGGGAGCCCGATGACCTCGGGGGCGGGCAGGCCCAGCTTCTCGGCCGCCATGGCGACCTCCTGGCGCGCGGCGTCCGCCCACGTCTCCTGCACGTACATGCGCTTCACGCCGGACTTGACGGCGGCCGTGGGGTTGTAGTGGTCGCCGTGCGAATGCGTCTGGAATAGCACTTCGGGATGGCAGTCCTTCGGCAGCTTGTCGAACGAGCACATCGTGAAGTCGATGAGCACCTTGTTCTCGAGCAGCACACTGGACTGGCGGCGCATGTGCGGGTTCTTGGCGGCCCACTCCGGCTTCCAGCCAGCCGCGCCTGTGCCGAGGAAGCGGACACGGATGCCGGGTTCGGTGGAGATCGCCTGCGTGGCGGCCTCTGGTGCGGCCGCCTTGTCGGTCATGCAACCGGCGGCAGCCGCCAAGGCGGAGGAAAGGAGAAAGTTCTTGCGCGTTACGTTGGTTTTCATGCGGCCTAGTATAGCATAGCGGCAGGATGTGTGGAAGAGGGCGATGTATTATCTTGGATTTGGAAGTGAATCCTCAACCTTGTACCGCGGATCTGTGGTATAATAAACATGCATTAGAGGCAGATGAAGGGAGTATGAAGCCATGGCGATGCCACAGAGAGACGATTGGATCGAGGAGATCAAGCGGCTGGACGCGCTGCTTGAATACGCCGTCATGCACGGCGACGAGGCCGAGGCGGAGCGCCTGCGCGCGGAGTTGCGCAAGCTCACCGAGGAATTTTGAGGAACAAGAGAAATGAAGAAACGTGTGATTGCCGGGATGCTCTTTGCGCTATGCGTTTCGGGGGCGCAGGCCGTGCAGAAGAACGGCGCGCTCGTGCTACCGAACGGGCGGCGCGTCACGCGGTCCATGATAACCGGCCACCGCGGCGACGCGCGGTCGGTGCCGGAGAACACGCTCCTGGCGTTCCGCCGGGCCGTCGACAACGGCTTCTGCTTCGAGTGCGACTTCTACATGACGAACGACGGCGAGGTCTACTGCGTGCACGACATGAACCTCAAGCGCACGTTCGGCATCGCGGGCCTCGCCACGAACGTCTGCTGGAAGGGCACGCTCGACAAGGTGGACGTGGGCGCGATCAAGGGACTCCAGTTCGCGGGGCGCGCGGACTGCCGCGTGCCGCGCATCGACGAGGTGTTCGCCCTCATCCCGGACGACGGACGCAAGATCACGCTCGAGGTGAAGGATCCCCGCCCGGAGATCGTGCCGCTCATTCAGGCCGCGTGGCGGCGGCATCCGAACATGAAGGAGGAGAACATCATCTTCCTCGCGCACAAGGCCACGCGCGCCGCCCTCGTGAAGGCGTTCCCGCGCGCCACGTTCCAGCATTGCGTCAACTGCTATTCGGACGGCTGGCGAAAGGGCTGCACGCCCATTCCCGTCGCCCGGCAGCTGGCCGAGCTGGACGCCCGTCCGGAATGCCGGAACTTCTCGCCGATGTTCGACCTTGACCTGCTGACGCCCGACTACATCGCGTCCGTCCATAGGCGCGGCGTCACGTTCTACACCTGGTGCGTCGATCGTCCCGAGGACGCGGTCGAGGTGTTCGGGTGCGGGGTGGACGGCATCTGCTCGAACTGCCCCGTGGAGCTTTGGGAGGGCCTGAAGGCGGTTTGCGCGGCATCGAAGGCGGGGGCGCAGGCGCCGTAAGTCGGCGAACTTATGGTATAATATCCGAACTTTTTTTCCACAAGAGGCAAAGTAGAAGATGATGGACAAGCGTTATGACGCAAAGGCGTCGGAAGCCAAATGGTACCCCATTTGGGAGAAGAACGGCTATTTCCACGACGAGCCGGGCAAGGGAACGCC
>CAMPAF010000018.1 GCA_946631535.1 uncultured Verrucomicrobiota bacterium | reverse complement strand
GAGCCGGAGAGCGTGTACCACTCGCACTACGACGAGTCGAACAAGTGGGCGAAGATCCAGCACGAGGAGTTCCGGCGCAACGGCGAGATGTGGCGTGCGCGTTGCCGAGAGCTGCTCGCGTCCAGCGCGCGTCTCGCGCACGAGCAGGATACGCGCTTCATCCTTCAGCTGGGCGACATCATCCAGGGCGACTGCGACGACGTGCCGACGCACAAGAAGATGCTTGACGACTGCATCAAGATGCTGCGCGAGCCGTATCCCGCCAACCTCCCGTTCCTGACTGTCGTAGGCAACCACGACTTCCGGGGGAAGGGCGCATGGGACGCCTACTTCCAGTTCGCGGAGCCGTTCATGTCGCGCGAGATCGGCAAGGATGTGAAGTATCCGGCGTTCTCCTTCAGGCTGGGCAAGGACCTGTGGGTGTTCTGCAACTTCGAGACGAAGGACCTAAACCAGATTTGCGACCTGATCGGCGCCGATCCGGAGGCGCGGCGCGTGTTCCTCGTGACGCATGGTCCGTTCACGACGTTTGAGTGCGGCGGCTCGTACCGCTGGCGGCTCGGCGGACGGAAGGACTGCGAGGCGTCGCGCCCGAGGCTATACGAGACGCTGTCGCGCCGGCACGCGATCGTTCTCTCCGGCCACACGCACACGACGAACTTCTACCGCCATGAGAACAGGTTCGGCGGCTTTTCGGAGTTCACGGCGAATTCCGTCTGGGCGAAGCCGGAACTGGCGACAGGCGTGCCCATACAGGACAAGGCGGCCGACTACGGAAAGCTCGGCATCTCGCGGGTGGCGCCGGAAAAGCGCAAGGACTATACGCGCGAGCTCGACTTCTTCCGCTCCGGGCTGAAGGAGTACTTCTACAACAACGGCGCGGGGCACTATCGGCTCGACGTGTCTGACGCGGCCGTGACGATGGCGTTCTATCCAGGCGCAGCGTGCGAGCCGGCTCGCACGTTCCGCCTGGCGTAGCGGAAGGGGGCCTCGGCATGGAGTTCTCGCGTAGGGCGTTCATCGGCGGAGTGGCCGCCGCCATCGGAAGCGGAGTTGCGGACGCGCAGGAGCGCGTCCCTCCCGAGGTGGTCGCCGGCAACGTCGTCGTGGTCGGCGGCGGGCCTGCGGGCGTGTGCGCGGCCGTGGCGGCGGCGCGCAACGGCGCGGACGTGCTTGTGGTCGAGCAGGGCAACTGCCTGGGCGGCATGGGCACTCAGGGCCTAGTGGGGCCGTTCATGACGTGCTACGACAAGTCTGGCGAGGTGCAGATCATCAGGGGGCTGTTCGACGAGATCGTGCGGCGCATGGTCGCGATCGGAGGGGCCATCCATCCGAGCGAGGTGCGGGCCGGCACTTCGTTTGCGGCCTGGCACGTGCCCGGTCACGACCACTGCACGCCGTTCGAGCCGGAGGCGCTCAAGTTCGTGCTGGACGACCTCTGCCGCGAGGCTGGAGTGAAGGTGCTGTACCATGCCACGTTCACGGCGCCTGTGATGGAAGGCGACCGTATCGCTGGCGTGGACGTGTTCACCAAGGCGGGTCCGCGACGGATCCTGGCGAAGATGGTTGTCGACGCGACGGGCGACGGCGACGTGGCGTTCCGCGCGGGCGTGCCGTGCGAGCTGGGCGATCCAGCGCGAGGCGGCGCTATGCAGCCTGCCACGATGTTCTTTCGCATCGGCAACCTGCCGGAAGAGGCCGTGGAGGCCGTCAGGAGGCAATATCCCAAGGACGTCCTTTGCTTCAAGACTCTCCTCAGGAAGGCGAAGGCGGACGGCAAGTGGCACATCCCGCGTCCCCACATCAACATCTACCGCAGCGTGAAGCCGGACGAGTGGTTCGTGAACGTGTCGCGCCTCAACGGCGTGAACGCGGTCGATCCACAGAGCCTTTCCGACGCGGAGGAGGCCGGCCGGCGGCAGGTGCGCGAGATCATGGCGTTCTTCCGCGAGTACGTGCCGGGCGCGCAGGACGTGCGGCTGCTCTGCACGGCGTCTACGATCGGCATCCGCGAATCGCGCCACGTGGCGGGCGAGTACCGGCTGGACAAGGACGACGTCATCTCGGGCAGGGTGCCGTCCGACAGCGTGTTCCTCTGCTCAAGCTCCATCGACCTGCATGGCGGGAAGGGGGCGTCCGGGACGCTATACCTCACCATCAGGGACGGCAACTGGTACGGAGTGCCTTACCGTTGCCTCGTTCCGAAGAAGGTCGACAACCTGCTGGTGGCGGGGCGGTGCGTCTCCGCGTCGTCCGTGGCGGCGGCGGCGATCCGCGTGATGCCGCCGTGCATGGCGATGGGCGAGGCCGCTGGCACGGCGGCGGCGCTCGCGCTCAAGGAGAACGTCTCGCCGCGCGCCCTTGACGCCGCCGCGCTCGTCTCTCGCCTCCGCGCGCAGGGAGTGTTCCTGGGCTGACCGCCCCGCGCATTCGCCGCTTGCCCCAGAAGGGCGGCTATGGTAGAATTGCATGAAATTTCCCGAGGCTTTCGCTTCGGGAGCACCGTTAAACGCAAGAAGGAAGTCGAAGATGAAGAAACTGCTGTTGACGGCCGCCATCGTCGCGACCGGTTTTGCTTTCGCGGAAGACGCCGCGAAGAACACTCCCGCCGAGGCTGAAGTGCAGGTCGAAGAGAAAGACGATCCGCTGTTCTGGGGATTCGGCAACTACGGCATGTATTCCGGATACCAGCTCTACGGGTCGCTTCTCAACTCCGAGCCGACGCTGCAGGGCTACGTGGAAGGAAACATCAACATGAGCGTGAGGGGCTGGGACCTCGGCTACGTCGGTATCGGCACCTGGTGCAACACGGACCTCACCGACAAGCGTCGCCGCAGCTACGGCAAGGCGTTCAACGAATGGGATCCAAACGTCCACTACGGCAAGACGTTCTGGTTCGACGACAACAACAAGTGGGGACTCGACTACCGCACGTCCTTCATCTGGTACTACTACCCCCACCGCCGCCACAACCACATGTGGGGCTCCACGGCCACGACGATGGACTGGAACCACAGCTTCGCGCTCCTCAACCCGTTCGTGGTGCCGTTCCTGGACTGGGTGCACGAGTACCACGAGAACAACGCCGACCTCCTGCAGTTCGGACTGAAGCGCGCATGCAACGTCATGGACAACCTCACGCTCACGCCGTCCGTCACGTTCGTCTACCGCGACCACCGCTACAACTGGTGCTTCCCGACGGCCGGCTTCACCGAGTTCCACAACGGCGGCATGGCCACGATGAAGTTCATGCTCGAGGCGAACTACAAGATCAACGACTACGTCGGCCTCTTCGCCAAGGTCGCGTATTGCTCTGTCATCGACAAGGACCTGCGCGACGCCGCGGACCACGGCAGCGGCGCCGACTACGGCAAGTACAAGGACTTCGCCTGGGGCGGGTTCGGCGTCACGTTCAACTTCTAAGGAGACTGCAATGACGACTGTCCTCCACCACCCGCTAGTCGACCACCGCATGGCGTACATGCGCGACGTCGCCACCCAGCCCAAGCTGTTCCGCGAACTTGTGTCCGAGATCACCACCTTCCTCGCCTACGAGGCGCTGAGGGACGTGAAGACCGCAGAGGTGACGGTGCAGACGCCGCTCGCGAAGACGGTCGGGCGAAAGGTGGCGGAGGACATCGTTCTCGTGCCGATCCTCCGGGCCGGCATGGGCATGCTCGACGCCATGCTGCGCGTGCTCCCCTACGCCAAGGTGGGCGTGCTTGGCATGCAGCGCAACGAGGAGACCGCCGAGCCGGTTCCGTACTACGCCAAGGTGCCGCCCGCAAAGGGCGACGAGCTGGCCATCACGATCGACCCGATGTTCGCCACTGGCGGCAGCGCGGTGGACGCGGTCTCGCAGCTCAAGAAGCTCGGATACAGGAGGATCATCTTCCTGAATCTCGTCTCCGCCCCCGAGGGCATCGCGAACTTCGAGAAGCATCATCCCGACGTGCCGGTGTACACCGCCGCGAAGGACGACCATCTCAACTCGCATTTCTACATCGTGCCGGGGCTTGGAGACGCTGGCGACCGCATTTTCGGAACGCTGTGAAGGCACAAGGAGCATGACGATGAAAAAGCTGGTTCAGGTTTTTGCGGCGATGGCCGCCATGTCGGCGGCCTCGGCGGAGTTCGACCTCGCTGGGACATGGACGCTGGTCCAGGCGGACAAGCCGTCGGTGACGTGCCCGGTGGCGGTGCCTGGCGGCATCTACACTGCGCTCTACGAGGCGAAGCTCATACCTGATCCGTACTTCGCGCAGAACGAGAAGCTCACGCAGTGGCCTAGCCGGGCCGACTGGATCTTCTCGCGCTCGTTCACGCTCCCTGACGGCTTCGCCGCAGCGAAGGCGGTGACGCTGCGCCTGGAGGACGTGGACTGCTTCGCGACCGTGAAGGTGAACGGCCACGAGGTGGGCAAGACGTCGAACCGCTTCCAGCGGTACGACTTCGACGTGAAGCCGTTCCTGAAGGCCGGCGCGAACACGATCGAGGCGCTGTTCGAGTCGACCGAGCGCATCTCGTACGCGGAGACGAACCGCTACGACCGCGCGTACCATATCTGCAACGCGACCGTGAAGAAGATCAATCTTGTCCGCACTGTCCAGTGCCACGGCGGCTGGGACTGGGGCATCACGCAGATGGACACGGGCTTCATGGGAACGGTGAAGCTGATCTCCGCGGACACGGCTCGGATCGACTACGTGTACACCACGCAGGACTTCGCGAAGGACTGGTCGTCCGCCGCCGTCACCGTGACCGTGGAAGCGACGTCGCCGGCGGGCGGCGAGACGGAGCTGTCGGTTGCGCTGGGCGACGTGGCGAAGAGCGAGCGGGTGACGCTCAAGCCGGGCGCGAACAAGGTTGCGCTGACGCTCGACGTGAAGAAGCCGAAGCTCTGGTGGCCTGCGGGGTACGGCGAACAGCCGCTCTATCGGCTGTCCGTGAAGCTGGGCGATGCGGCGGCGACGAAGAGGATCGGCCTTCGCAAGGCGGAGGTGTACAACGAGGAGGACAAGGAGCCTGATCCGGCTACGGGAAAGAAGGGGAAGCCGATGGTCGTGGTGATCAACGGGCGCCGGATCTTCTGCAAGGGCGCGGACTGGATTCCGTGCGACGCGTTCGAGAACCGCCAGACGACGGCGCGCTACCGTGACCTGCTTGGTTCGGCGGTGGCGGCGAACATGAACATGCTGCGCGTGTGGGGTGGCGGGCAGTTCGAGCATCCGGCGTTCTACGAGCTGTGCGACGAGATGGGAATCCTCATCTGGCACGACTTCATGTTCTCCTGCGCCACGTATCCCGGCGACGAGTGTTTCCTTGAGGGCGTCCGCAAGGAGCTCGCCCACCAGCTGCGCAACCTGCGCGACTACGCCTCCATCGCGCTCTGGTGCGGCGACAACGAGTGCATCGGCGCGGCGAAATGGTTCGACAGGGACGAGAAGGTGCGCGCGCAGAACATCCAGCTGTGCGTGGCGCGCGCGAAGGAGCTGGAGAAGCTCTGCGCCACGTACGACCCCACGCGCTGCTTCTGGCCCAGCTCGCCGTGCCTCGGTCCTGGCAACTACGGCGACGGCTGGAAGGACGACTCTTCCGGCGACATGCACTTCTGGCAGGTGTGGTTCAGCGACAAGACGTTCTCGCACTACTTCACCGTGCGGCCGCGCTTCTGCAGCGAATTCGGGTTCCAGAGCTATCCGACGAAGGAGGAGGCGCTCACGTTCGTGACGCCCGACCAGCTCAATCCCACGGCGCCCGACTTCTTCTACCACCAGAAGTGCCCCAACGGCAACAAGTACATCATTCAGATGATCCTGCGGTACTTCCGCTTCCCGGAGGGTGTGGACGCAGTGCTCTACCTCTCGCAGGTGCAGCAGGCTATGGCCATCCGCACCGCGGTGGAGGCGTGGCGCCACCTGCAGCCGCGCTGCATGGGCGTCATCTACTGGCAACTCAACAACAACTGGCCGGTGGCCAGCTGGAGCTCGCTCGACTACTCCGGCAAGTGGAAGCAGCTCCACTACAACATGAAGCGCGCCTACGCCCCTGTGGCTATCAGCGCCGCGCCCAAGTGGGGCGATCCCTCGACGATCGAGGTGTGGGCGGTGAACGACCACGATGCTCCCTTCGAGGGAACGGCCACGCTCGACCTCTGGTCGTTCTGCGGCAAGAGAACGCCATTCTCGACGCCCACCGTGCGCATCGCCCCGCGCTCCGCCGTCAAGGTGGGGACATATCCGCTCTCCGGGTTCGGCGACGACGCGGCGCGCAGGAAATCGTTCCTCCGCATGCGCCTGGACGGCCGCGTGGGAGGGCCGCAGTTTACTGCGACCGCGACGGACGCAATGAATTGCGTCCCTCCCGTCTCGGTTTCGAACGAATGGCTGTTCGACTTCTTCAAGAACCACGACCTCGCGAAGACGGACGTGAAGGCGACGTTCGCCGAAAAGGACGGCAAGTTCCTGGTGACGCTCTCCGCCGACAAGCCGGCGTTCTTCGTGTGGGCGAACGTCTGGCGGACGCGCGGCGAGTTCGACGACAACTCCTTCACGCTCTACCCGGGCGAGCCTCGCACGATCACGTTCTCGCCGAAAGTTCCCGGCCTCACGCTCGACGCCTTCAAGAAGGCCTTCTCCGTGACGCACCTCCGCGAGACGTACCGGTAAATGGCGAACGAGCCTTGCTTGCCGGGTCAGCCTATCGGGCCGTATCGCGTCCGCCGTCTGCTGGGGCACGGCGGCATGGGGACGGTGTACGAGGCGGAGGACTCCGATGGCGCGCGCGTTGCCGTGAAGCTATTCACGGGCGGCGCGAAGAATCGGGAGTTCCTCGAAAAGCGCTTCCGCGCCGAGGCGAAGCTGTTGGCCGCGCTGGACCATCCCTGTCTCGTGAAGGTGCAGGACGCGGGCGTGGACGAGGCGACCGGAAATCCATGGTTCGCGATGGATCTGGTGCTGAACGCGGTCGGCGAGCCGGAGACGCTTGAGGACGCGCGTCAGCGCGGTGGCATCTCGCATGAGCAGGCCGAACTCTGGTTTCGAGAGCTGGCAGACGAACTCGCATACCTCCATGAGCACGGCATCGTACATCGCGACGTGAAACTGGAGAACGTTCTCATCGACTCCGAGGGGCGCGCCGTCCTCTCCGATTTCGGCATTTCGCGCATAATCGACGACAAGCTCCGCAATCAGCTTGAAGTGACAACGACGTTTATTGAGGGGGAGTCGACCGGCACGCGTCCCGTGATGGGAACTTATTTCTATCTTGCCCCCGAGGTTAGGGCCGGACAGGCGGTGACGCCTGCGGCGGACTGGTACGCGCTCGGCGTCCTCTTCTTTCGTTTCCTCACAGGCATGTGGTACGAGCCGCCAACAACCTCAACGAAGACTGGTGGCGGAAAGATGTCATCGCCTTTCGATCTGCTGCTGGCGTTCGATCCGTTCTGGCAGGCGATCTTGCCGCGTCTCCTTTCCGACGATCCCAAGTTCCGCACCACCGTGGAAGTGACGCGTGCGAATGGACGTTGTAGGCGAAAATGGTGGCTTGTTGGGGGTGTGATTGCCATGGTGATTCTGACGGCAGTATCTTGGGCGTTCTTGGGGAGTAGTTTTATGGGGAGCCGCCATCCTGGCGGCTCGCGGTCGCGCGGGAACGCGACCCTCCCCCAACCGCTGCCGGGCGTGCTGTGGGTGTCGCATCCGCAAGAGACGTATGGCATTGACCCTAGCGGCGTGACATCGGTCGTCGTGAAGGCCTCCATCAAGCGTGTTTGGCCGGATCAGTTCAAGCGGTGGCCGGATATCCAGCAAGTCACTGTGGAGGAGGGAGTGGAGTCGGTTGACGCAGCGGCGTTCTTCGGCTGTACGCGTCTGGAGACGGCTACTTTCCCTGATTCGCTGAAACATGTCGAGGGCTATGCGTTCGGCGACTGTTTCGCCCTTCGCGAGGTGCGGTTCGGGAAGGGGCTGCTCGACGTGGGGCAGGCGGCGTTTGGCGGTTGCTCGAATCTTCTGCACGTCTATTTCGGCGGCGACGCCCCTGCCGCTCTCGGTACGCGCATCTATGTTCGCACCCCCACCAACCTGGTGAACCATGTACTCCCCTCGTCCAAGGGCTGGGGCAGCAATTGGCCGCAAAACGACAACTTTTCCCGCTCAGTCCAGCTTGATGACTTCTAACATTTAACCCTTTACCTTTTAACCCTCCATGATTCCCGACACGCCCAAGACACTGCTCCGCAAGATTGCCGAATACGCGAATGGCGACGATGCCGCCGAATGGTCGCGGTTCGTGGAGCTTTATACGCCTGTCATCCGCCAGTTCGTGAGCGTACGCGAGGATCTTGGTACCGCCGATACGGACGACATGGTGCAGGAAATCTTCGTGCGGCTGGTAGGCGTGCTGCGTGCGGGCACGTACCGGCCGGAGAAGGGGCGGTTTCGCGCCTATCTGGGGACGATGGTCCGACGGTTGCTTATCGACCGCCACCGTCGAGCCCTCGCGCGCGGCGCCGGACGCGAGATTTCTGCCGATGACGTCGAGTTGCTGACAGAGACGCCAGACGCGGCGGAATATGTTGATCAGCGCCTGAATGAAGCGCGTCACGCCGCCGCCGTCGAGCATGTCCTCTCGCGGACGATGCTTGACGCCCGGACGGTGGCGGCATATCGGGCCTACGCGCTCGATGGCGAACCGCCAGACAAGGTCGCCGCCCGTCTCGGCATCACGCTCAACGCGCTTCGCCAGATCAAGCACCGCGTAGGCCGCATGATCGCCGCCGTTGAAGCCGCCTACGGCGATTGAAGTAGTCGAAATGGTTCGGGTTCCGCAAGTACTGGTTTTCTTGTAAAAGTCTCTCGCTCGCGTAATTTCTCCTTCGGTGATGCGTATATGACAATGTACGACTGGATGTCTGGTCAGAATAGGAAAGAACAAATAAAATGAAAAAAATTGAGAAACTGATTGTCGGCATCGCTCTTTCGCTGTTGGTTGCCGGTTGCGGGAACGGTAAATACGGTTCTTGGACAAAAGGTGAAGTCTTCACTCGGGGCGTAATTGGCGTTGACATTGATTTAAGTTACAACGAAGCCGATTTCCTGTATGAAAACTGCTATAAGGAAAGTTTTGGACTTGATCTGTGTGGCGGAGGCTATTACGGGTCGGATTGGGCATGTAGCAAACGGTTGGCAGCAAAAACAATGGCGAAAGAGACCTTCACGTATAGTTTTAAGAATTATTTCATGCTTGATGGAGTTTCGGGATTGATCTACAACGTGGGTTACATCTTTTCCGTTCCTCACAAGGCATTGCGAGGCTTAAGGTGCATGAATGGAGTCGGAGGCTACTTGGACGCCCTTTTCAAATTGACGTGGGGAACTGTCGCCGCTGCAGTTGGCGTGGTGGTGGCCCCTGTCGTTAATACGGTTTTCCATCCATTTGAGACATTGGCTAATCTCACTGTCGGCATCATCCATGTGGACGGTATTGAATTCCTCGACATTCATCCAAGTGGTGCCGGATGCGGGTGGTGGGGGTATGTGCTTCATACCAATCTTGTCGCATCGCTATGGGACTTGGTTTGGGGGGCGATGATTCATCCTCTTTGGCAGGCGGTGGTATTCTGGTTGTGATTCGCCGTTCAAATGCGTGTATAGCCTGGTTCGTCTGCCCTTCGGGCAATGTTTTCATACCCGCGTAATTTTTTGCGAGGTGGTGCGTATACACAAATATGCATGCCGCGCACGACGGCAGTACAGAAACCGAACAATGAAAGGTTAAGAAATGATGACAAGGAATGCGAAGTGGTGTAAGATTATAGCCGTGGTGGCATTTGCGACGATGGCCGCCGGATGCGGAAACGAAATGGATGTTTCGTCTGCCAGGGCCTCTCGTGGAAGAGACTTTAGGTTTCATACCCAAAGCATTAAGTTTTCGCTTGGTTATTGTGATAACATGTTCTTGTGCCAATTGGACAAAAACGAGGGGAAATTAAGTTCTGATTCGCTTTATGAAGTATACTGCAGTGTGCCCGAATGGATGGACGAGGGGGCGACAGAGAAGCTTCGCGAACATGTATGGCTGGCCTTCCCAGATAGCGCCTGCTCAAAGCGGAAAGCCGCATTGATGATGGGGCGATGCGTGTTCAACTACAAATGGAAAAATTACATTCATTTCGATGGCGTATCGGCGATGATTTACAATGTGGCCTATATCTGTTCCATCCCGCGCAAGGCGTTGACGGGGTTGCGTTGCTCTGACGGTATCTTTGGATGGGCATTGGACCTGCTTTCCCTTGCAATAGGATTTGTATTGGCGGTTATCGGATTCTTCGTGTCCACGATTCTGGGTGTGATCTGTCATCCCTTTGAGACACTGGCAAATCTGCTGGTGGGTATCTATTGGGGGGATGGATTTGAAGCGATGAAGGGGTATGCGTGGAATACGAACTTCTTTGCATCACTTTGGGATCTCGTGTGGGGCGCTATCATCTATCCGCTTTGGCAGGCGGTGGTATTCTGGTTGTGATTCGCACCTTCCCTCTGGAAGGGGCGAATCGGTTGAATATGCGGAGAACACGGGAACGCGATTCCATGGGAAGCGAGGCGTCTAGTCGATGGTGTCGGCGATCGATGTCGGAGATTTTGCTATAATCTCCCCATGTCACGAAAGGAACAGGCGGCTCAAGGATACGGGTTCGGGACGTTTGCCGGCGTCTTCACGCCGAGCATACTCACGATCATCGGCGTGGTCATGTACCTGCGCTTCGGGTGGATGCTCGGCAACGTGGGCCTTACCACCTCGCTCATCATAGTCACGGCGGCCAGCTCCATCACGTTCCTCACCGGACTCTCCATCTCCTCTCTCGCCACCAACATGCGGATGAAGGGCGGCGGGGCATACTTCATGCTCTCGCGCTCGTTCGGCCTTGAGGCAGGCGCGGCCATAGGCATTCCGCTCGCGCTCGCGCAGGCGGTGAGCATCTCGTTCTACGTGGCGGGCTTCGCCGAGGCGCTGGTCGAATCTGGCTTGCCGATGGTGGGGACGTGGGATCCGCGGCTGGTGGGCCTCGTCACGCTCGCCCTGCTGGCGATCCTCGCCACGGTCTCCGCCGATGCCGCGCTCAAGGCGCAGTTCTTCATCATGGGGGCGATAGCGCTGTCGCTCGTCTCCTTCTTCGCCGGCGGGACGCCGCAGGGAATTACTGCCCCCGCCAGCGTGCCGCCAGCGCTCGACTTCTGGACCGTGTTCGCCGTCTTCTTCCCGGCCGTGACAGGCATCCTTTCCGGCGTGGGCATGTCGGGCGACCTGAAGAACCCGAGCCGATCCATCCCCATAGGTACAATCGCCGCCGTCCTGACCGGGTGGGTCGTGTACATGTCGGTGCCGATCGTCCTCAGCTGGTTCGTGTCCGACGCGGCAATCCTGCGCACGGACACTATGGTGATGCAGAAGTGCGCCCGCTGGCCGTTCCTGATCCTGCTGGGCGTGTGGGCGGCTACGCTTTCGAGCGCGTTGGGCGGTCTCCTCTGCGCGCCCCGCGTGGTCCAGGCCCTCGCACAGGACCGCCTGATGCCGGGCTTCCTCGGGCGCGGATACGGGAACAACAAGGATCCGCGCATCGCATCGGCGATCTGTTTCCTAATAGCCGGCGCAGGTCTCTGGTTCGGCGACATCAACGCGCTCGCGCCGATCCTCACGATGTTCAACCTCACGACGTACGGGCTCTTGAACCTGTCTGCCGGTCTTGAGGAGCTGATGGGCAACCCGTCTTGGAGGCCAACCTTCCGAGTGCGGCCGTTCCTGTCGTTCGCCGGGTTCGCCGGATGCTTCGCGGTGATGTTCATGATCAGCCCCGGCTGGACGTTCTGCGCCTTCGTGGCCGTAGGATTCATCTACTGGCTCGTGAAGCGGCGCGCCCTGCGCGCACGATGGGGCGACATGCGCACCGGTATCCTGATGTACACGGTGCAGATGGCCCTGCGGCTTTTGGGCAAGCGGCAGCTTGACGAGCGCAACTGGCGTCCCAACCTGCTCGTCCTCGCGAGCGTGCCGCTAGACCGTCCGCACCTGCTCTCCCTTGCCGCCGCGGTCTCCGGCGGCCGGAGCTTCGTGACGCTGGCGACGGTGGTTCCCGAGGCGGCGGACGACGTCTCGCACGCGACGGCGCTGCGCGATTCGATCCGCCGCCACCTGAACAAGGTCAGGCTTGAGGCGCAGATACGCATCTATCCTTCTGGCGACACTTGGTCCGGCCTGCGCGAGCTGGTGCGCGCCTACGGCTTCGGGCCGCTCACGCCCAACACCGTACTGATCGGCACGCCCGCGCGCTCGGAGGACAACCGTCCGTTTGGCGGTCTCCTGCACACGCTCGCCCGCTGCCAGCGCAACATCGTGCTGCTCAGCGAAGGACAGCGCCAGTCGCCGTCGCTGGTGACGCGGCACGACTTCTCCGCGCCTGCCGGGCAACGGATCGACATATGGTGGCGCGGCCAGACAGACAACGGCGCCTTCATGCTGGCGCTCGCCTGCCTTGTGCTTCGGGCCGACGCGTGGCATTCTGCGACGTTGCGGATCTGCAACATCGCCGAATCCGGCGTAGACGTCGAGGAGGCGCGCCGCGTGCTTGCCGAGTTCGTGGAAAAGGCGCGTGTCACTGCCGAGGTCCTGGTGTTGGATCCTGACGGCGGCAAGCCGTTCAACGAGAGGATCTGCGAGGTGTCGGGCGATGCCGACCTTACGTTCGTCGGAATGCGCGGCCCCGGCCATGAGGAGAACCCAGAGTCCTATGCCGACTACGTGCAGTCCCTCACGTCAGGACTTTCGTCTCTCCCGCTCGCCGTCTTCGCGCTTGCAGGAGAGGCCGTGGAGTTCCGCCGCATCTTCCGCGAGTAGGCGAATGCGCTACTTCTTGCTGTCGTTCCGTACCGTGACGTCCTTGAACGCGCCGTTCGAGTAGGCGTGGAAGTCGATGCGGATCCGCGGCGGGTTGTTCACCGGGTCCTTGCGCCAGCCCTGCATGTTCCCGCCGAGGGCCTTGACCACGAAGAACACGGGCGTGTCGCATTTGGTGACGGACTTTGGCACGAGGTCGAACCCCTCCGAGCAGGCAAGCTTGACCTTGGTGTTTGTCATGAGGTCTTTTGACACGCGCGACGTGCCGCCGTAGTTGCCGAGGAAGAGGTCCGTGCCGTCAGACGCCATCGTCTGCACGCCGTAGTGTATCTGGTAGCCGAGGTCGAGGTCGACGTTGCCGAGATCGGCCAGCTCTTTCGTCAGGCGCTTGATGCAGCATCCGTCGTGCTTGTTGTGTCCCCACTTGTCGACGCCGACGAACACCGTGTCGCCGATGACGGCGATGCCGTCGAGCGCCTCGTCGAACCACGCCTCGCGCAGGACATTCAGGTCTTCGTCCCAGACGCGCACGAGTCCCTGCTTCCCGTTCTTGCGCTTCGCTTTTTCCCGAATGACGAAGGCGCCGTATATCTTGCCGTCCGCGTACGCGGAGTCGCCGAGGTGGGCCGGCGCCTCGATGCTTTTGACGAGCTTGCCGTCCCAGCCGACCTTGAGGATGCCGAGCTGGTGCGACAGGTAGATCGCCTTCTCGGAGCAGCAGGCCCCCTGAATGTGGCCGGCCTTGATCAGACAGTCGAGTTCATGCGGGACGGTGTAGACGGCCGGGATACGGACGTCATTAGCGGCCCGGATCGCCAATGCACAGAATACTGCGGCAACGCAGAGAGCGGGCGCGAACATGCGAGGTGAAAGGATTGTGCTGTTTTTCATGCCGATAGTATACCATATCAGGCGCGGGCTATTCGATGCGCTGGGGGCAGCGCAGTCCGACGTCCTCGGGGGCATAGTTGACCGGCCAGCCTTGCGTCGGCTTGCGGCCGAACGCTTCGCGCACCGACTCCAGGATGCCGAAGCCCTGCGCGTGGTTCGGATAGCCGAGCGATCCCTCGCCCCATTCGTCGAGCGGACCCAGCAGGAACGTCCGCACGCCCGACTCGTCCCCGAACTTCCGCGCCTCGCGGCAGATCCGCGCGAAGTCGTCCACGTTGTACCCGCGGATCTCCAGGACGCGCTCGCCGCGCCAGGGGCGGTCGTCGTAGCCCGTCGAGATGGACGGCCAGAAGGGGAGCGTGCCGTTCTTCAGGAGCGCGCGCCAGTGCGGGGGCGACATGTCGGCCAGGTTCTTGAACGTGCGCTGGCGCGAGTCGAACTCCGCGCTTCCGGGGATGCCGCCACGGAAACCGTAAACGGTCGTGACGTCGAAGCCGTAGTCGGCGAACTGCTTGAGAAACGCCGGGTCCTCGTAATCCATCCCCATGCCGCGCATGGCCACGAAGTACACGCCGGGGAAACCGTACGAACGCGCGATCTCCCGCGTCCGCTCCAGGAGCCGCTTCGCCCCGCCCTCGTTCCTTGTGCGCTGCTCCATGCCGGCCGGCCCGCAGATCGCCACCACGGGCTTGCCGTCGATCCGGTGGTACTGGACGTCGTCGAAGCAGTTCGTGCACCAGTAGTGCGCCAGCTTCTCCTGGTCCGCGAGCGAGTTGTAGCCGTTGTCCCACATCACGTGCCACTTCAGGAACTTGCGGTAGCGCGCCTTGCGGAAGGCCTTCATCCAGTGGTTCCGCGCGGGGACGCCGTCGCGCCAGTACCAGCACACCGAGACGAACGAGATGCCGTTCTCGACGAGGTACTTGATCTGCCAGTCCACCGTCTCGGGCGACTCCTCGTCGTACCAGCCGAGGACGGGTTTGCGCGCGTGGTCGTGGCTCCACACCGCATGCCACTTGTGGTTCACCCATCCGGGGAACATCAGCGCGCCTATCGTGTAGGGCGCGGTGTCGACCGGCTTCGGCTCCGGCGGATAGCCGAGGCGGGGGAGGTTCAGCGACGGCTTGACGTCGGCCACCACCTTGATGCGGCGCGGCGCGACGCCGTCGGCCGAGACGGACAGCCCGAACACGTGCCGCCCCGCGCCGAGGTCGCCCAGCCGGAACTTGAACACGCGCTCGTGCGGAAGCTGCGGGCCGCAGTCGTGGTTCAGCGATTCCGCGCCGTTCGATCCCGGCAATGATTCGGCGGGCGCGAGCGCATCCGCATCCAGCGGCTTCACGCCGTCTGGAAGCCCGTCGAAGGAGAAGCGGAGATGTTCGGCCGGCAACGTGCCGAAGTTGCGCACCACGGCCTCCAACACGAATGGACGACCCGCGCGGGGAACCGCCTCGGACGGTATCGCGCTCGTGATGACGGGATCGGGCGGCAGCGACGGACGTTCCTTGAGGAACCTGAGGTTCTTGACCGTGAGTTCGCGGTCGGCAAACGGCTGGCGCACGGTGAAGTTCATGATCCGCCCCGTCCAGCTCTTCTTGCCGCGCGCGGGGCCTTTGAGCATCGTGGCGGAGCCGAGGTCGAACCAGTACGCATGCTCCTGGCCGTCGGGCGGCGTCGAGAAATGGAACTCGCCCGTAGCCGTCTCGCTGCCGCTCCATTCGAGCGCGTAGTAGTTGATTCCCGGCGGCGCCTTCAGGGAGAACGCGACGCCGCAGGCGTCCTGCGCGAGGAAATCGACCTCGTCGCCTTCCTCGACCACCGCGATGTCCGCGAGCTCGAAGGGCGTCCCGCCGAGGAAGGAGCTCGGGAAGTCGAACCGGAGCACGGCAATCTTCTCGGGACCGCACCATCCCGGACGAATCTTGTAGTCGTGCCACGTGCCGTCCCCGACGATCGGAAAAGTCTTCTGGAACGTCTCGGACGGCCCTTTGGCCCCGCGGTGGATCCAGAACAGCTGGCAGTTCCCGCCGCGCGGCGCCTTCATGCGGAACGTGAAGAAGCGGTTGCCTCTCGGTTCAAGAGGCTGCGCGAGCTTGACGTGGAGCTGCGCGTCGCGTCCCGTGACAAGGCCCTTGAGCGAGTTGCCCTCCACGTGCATCTCGGCGATGTCTTCGTTCTTCCACCAGTCGGCGAGCCGTTTGCCGCGCCAGGCGAGTGGAAGGGCGGGCGGCGGGAAGAAGGCGTCAAGGATGCGTTCGGCTATGAGGGCCATGCCCTTGTCGCCCGGATGCCCCGCCACGCCCGCATGCCAGAACTGTCCGATGGCCTTGCATTCCTTGGAAACGCCGAGGTCCCAGAGCTTGACGTATTTCACGCCGGCTTCAGCCGCCGCCTCGCGCTGCAGCTGCGCCTTGACCATGCTGGGCGAGAAAACGCTGCAGACGACCAGGTCGCCTCCGTTCTTCGGCTTGAACATCCGGTAGAGTTCCTGCATCTTCGTCCTGAAGAGCGTATTCTCCTCGTCCGTCTTCGGCACGGAGCAGTTCTCGCCGATGAAGATCACCGTGTAGTCCGCGCCCCACGCGCGGTCCTCCGCGAACTGTCCGGCCATGTCGAAGCCGGCGAGGTTGCGCTCGAACGACGCGATGTTGCGGAGGCGGATTTCGGTCTTGCGTCCGGTCTTCGCCTCGATGCCACGCGCGACCAGATGGGCGTAGTCCTTCTTGCGCGCGCTCGCGGCCATGCCCCAGTCGTTCGTCCAGCCGATCTTCGGCGCGGGACCGTGCCGCGTCATGGAGTGGCCGAGATACAGGACTTTCACGGGGGGCTGCGCGTCCGCCGCCGCACCCAACGCAACCGCCGCCGCAAGCGCGGCAACCGCCAATTTCCAACCTAATGATGACAGTGCCATGGATTATTTCCTTACCTATAAGTTCTTTTGGAAACAACAGAAACAACCTGTAAAAACAACATCTTCTTTCTCGCCGCGCAACCGCGCGGCGCTCTTGAAACCGGGCGCGGTTGCGCCCGGATGGCAAAAGTTGTTTTTATCAGTTGTCATGGTTGTTTCCTTTTCAACGAAACTTATCCTCATTTACATTCTCGTGCGCAGCGCAGGCGGCTTTCGTATTTGAAGAATGCGTTATCTAAAGATGACGGTCAAACCTGAACGTGCCACCTTGAGCCACAGGCCTGTCGCGTCCTTGACCACTGAGACCTTAAACTTGCCGACTTGCTGTTCTTGCTGAGGCAGACCGTTGAGCGTCACGGTCCAGTTGGCGAGGGCCTCGCCGCCGGACGTGAACCGCGCGAGCGCGTACTCGCCCTTGACGAGCGGGACGTCCGTCGGGAACGTGGCGTTGATCGTGCCGGAAGCCGGCGCACTCGCGAGCGCGCCCGAGCCGATGCATCCCACCGTGTTGTACAGGACGTTCGTTCCCTGCGTCATGTCGATCGGCATCGTGTAGCTCTTCGTTCCCGTCTCAACCAGCGAAACGGTGCCAGCGAATCCGGATAGGCGTGCCGGGAGCGAAACAATGGCGTTTGCAGTCACCGTAGCCGTAGCGACGCATGAATTCGTGATGTCGAGCGTTGAAATGTTCGTTCCGTTCGTGACAAACGTGTAATCGAAGCACACGTTGGCCAAGACGCTGCCGACCTTGACGTTCACATTCGAGGAAAGGCAGAGTTTGCTGTTGGCGCGCATTTCATCCACAACGAAGTTTCCGATTCCCGCGCCGACGGCATTGAACTGCCAGTTATTGACAGTGGACGGTTTAAGATCCTGCGGTTGGGCGAGGACATGGAGTGAGCCGTCTGCGCTCACGTATCCGGCATGGACCGTGTTGCCTCCCCAGACTCCAAGTACGGAGCCTCCGCGAATGCGAATGCCGGTCGTCGTGCTGGTTTCCGTCCGCGCCATTCCATTGAGAAATTTCAGGTACAGTTCGTGGTCTGCCGTCTCGGCGCTCCGGTCCTTTCCGAAGTACAGCCCGCTCACGCGATAGCCGGAATTCGGGTTGCTCGCGTATTCGGTGGTGCTTTTCGCGAAGGTGATCCCCTCAAGGCGACTCGTCACCGACGTGGTGTCGATCCACACGAACGATCCCTGGGGAAAACTGCTGATATAGTTGTTGAGCGCAAATCCCCCAGAAAAACGCGCAATGTTTCCCCACGCGGCGAATATCAGCTTGCCGTTGCCGTGGAAAAGTCCGGTGAAATGCTCGCTCTTGAGTCCGTTGTCCGATGATACGCGAAGGACTGCTTCTGTACCCAACAGGTGGATGTCGCCGACATACGGATTGCTGTTGTTATCCATTCGATAGTAACGTCCGGTCGCTTCGTCGTATTCCCATCTCCCCGGCTGGTAGCGCAAAATGACATGGTTGGGAATGGCCGCCTCTGAGCCATCCTTGAACATCTGCGATTCATAGAGCTGCACGATGGTCGCCTGTGAGATGTCTACGGTCGAGAAGGTGTTGGCTGGAATTGCGTTGATGAGCGAATAGCCGACAAGGCGCAGCTTGTTGTTGCCTCCGACAGGGAAGCAGTATTTGTTCCAGTCAACGTATTCACCGATGAAATATTCCTTCGTCGAGCCGGCATAGCTTGCTTTGTTGCCATACTCTCCCGTTGCCGTCCCGAACTGGAACCAGCCGTCCGCCCCTGGTTCCAGAAAAATGGAAGGGAAGTCGTCGTGTCCGACGCCGGCCACCTTCAGGATGCCGTTCCCCTTGAGCCAGGAAACGCCGTTCGCGCCCGTTCCGGATCCCGTGTAGAGACCGCGAGGGATGGCGGCGCCCTCCACGTAGAGGACCTTCACGGCGGCCACGGCGCCGTCGGCGATGTCGAGCGTCGCGCCGTCCTCGAGCGAAAGCCCTGCAAGACCGACCTTGTCGGCGGCGGACACGTTCACTTCCGCGTTGGCGATCTGGACGAATGCATTCGTGCCGGTGGACGGCGCGGCGGCGGCGGCCCCCTCGGGCTTGGTCCAGGAGACGGCGCTCCAGTCCGTCTCGCCGCCCGCGCCGGGGAAGGTGTAGCTCCAGAAGCGCAGCTTGTCTATTGTCGCGTTCTGCTTGAGCTCCTCCATCGACAGCATCCGGTTATAGTAGCGGAAAGCGTAGTAGTGTCCGTGCAGATAGCCGCTGTAGCCGTTGAGATTCCAGTTGGCGGCGGCCTTTTCGAGGTTGGTGTACGCCGGGTAGGTCGACGTGTCCTTCTGCACGCCATCTACGGCGATGGCGTAGCGCTCGCTGCCGGAATATGCCGCAATCGTGCCGGTTCTGAACGTGACGCTCGGACGTTTGTCGTGCTGGTTCATGTAAAACGATGCCGTGGTACCCGACTTTGAGAAATGGATGGTGCAGTTGTCGTAATGGGCAAAGATGCGCGGATAGGCATCGGTCTGTCCGCTGAGCATGCCGTTGGAAATGATGTTGATCGCGGTCTCGATGGTGAGCGAGTCGCGTCTGTATTCGGGCATCCCGGTGATTGTGTGGCCGGTCGGAGTGGTGTCCAGGTAGCGCCCCGTCCAGGCGGCACCGCCCTGCAAGGTCACCGAAACACCGCCTTTCACGGCCGACCAGACGGTGGCCGAGGGGTTGTACGTGCCCGTGCCCGTGTTGTCGATGGCGTCGAGTTGGACCACGAGCCCGCCCTGCACGTAACTGGCGGACGTCAACCCAGCCGCATGGCACGCCAGGCTTGCCAATGCGACAGCGCCGACAATGGAAGCTTTCAACGTCATCCGTATCATAAAATCCTCCTTGGGTTAGAAGTTTGCGCATTATACCCCATGCGGGTGTCGCCTGTCAATGTGGTAGATTGACGTTCTGCGTGTCAGGGCGCATCTGCGTAATTCACCGCCGAGCCTTCTGATGATTGGAAACAACTAT
>CAMPAF010000017.1 GCA_946631535.1 uncultured Verrucomicrobiota bacterium | reverse complement strand
AGCGCCGCGAGTATCTTCGCGGCGGACCTGAAGCGGTTCTGCCCGGTCGCCATCAAGGCGACGTTCAGCAACAGTCTCGCCTCTTCGCTTGCGAGGTCAAACATCAACGGAAGTTCGAGGCGATCGAGTTAAGCGCGTCGCCCATGTTCTTGTTGATGTTCGTCATCGTGGTGAGCGCGAGGTTCCACTGCTGGAGGTCGTACTGCAGCTGCTGGAGGTTCGCCTGCACGTCGGGATGGGCCTGATAATTCTCGAGCGATTCGGTCAGGCGGCGTTCCATCGCCGAAGCGGCGTTGAAGAGCGCGTTATAGACCGAATCCGTATGGATGAACTCGCCGCCGTCAATGGTCGTCGTACGCGTGAAGTGCGTATTGACGGGATTGATGTTGGGGCAGGCAATCTCGTTCGTCACGTTTGCGAGCGGTGTTGTTGTTGCCATTTCTTTTTCCTTGTGTTTTGTTTGTTGTTGAACGTCGCCTTTCGGCTACGCCTTCCGCGCCTCCCCGTCCACCCGGACGGTCAGTCGCAAAATCTTTCGTGCAACAGTGTTGGCCTCCTTCAGCGCCTCCACCTTGGGAAACTCGTCCGGCGGCAGACCGGCCTGCATCGCCGCGTCGATTCTTTCCGCCAGGGCGGAAAGCACGGCGTCGTACTTGGCGAGCGCGGCCTCCTTCTGCGGCCCCGCCAGCTCCTTCTCGATCGCCATAAGCAGCTTCGGTTCGTTCATGGCTTCCATGTGAACCTCCCCATCGAATTGGTCACGATCACCGCATCCGCTTCGATCTTGAGTATGACGTTTTCACCCAATGCCGCCCCCTCCAGCACACGCATCCCATCCCGCATCACAAGGCATGGATACGGTTTCGTCAAGATACCACAAACGGGCAGCGACGGCGTCGTGGACTTTCTGGCCTTGGGACGCGCGACCTGAAACTCGGCAACCGAATTCTCCTCTTGTCCCGCGTCTGCCGCCTCTTGTTTCGGCACGGTTCCAAACCTCACGCCTGACACATCGGCATTTCGGAGCTTCGGAAGATCGTCATTCAGCGCCCGGAGCGTGCGCGTGAGCACGGCCGGCGAACGCGAAACGCCGCTGATCGTCAGCACACGGTTCGTTGCGACCTGAACCTTCAGCGCGCCTTCGGTCAGCGTGAAGAGCGCATCGTTCGCCGCCGCCCGGAACGACTCGTCATCCGAGAGATCCAGCTCGACGCCCGGCTTGGCTTCGTAGGCCTCGGCCGTCGCGCGAAGGCGCTCGGCGCGCGTCTTGAGGTTCCCGGTGATCTTGGCCGCGCCGTCCTTTTCCTCAACCGATAGGCCGTAGCGCGAGGCGATGGAGGCAAGCGTGATCCGCTCCGTCAACGTCGGCTTTTCGGATTTGTCAGACGACCTGACAAGCTGCACGACATTCCCGATCGCACGGATATCATAGCCCTTTGAATCGCAGTAATCCTTTATCGCCGCCTGATAGTACCAGGCCAGTCCAGCAAGGATAAACATCAACAGCACGAGGGCAACAAGGCAGCCGCAGCATCCGCCCCGTTTTTTCTTGGGTTTGCCATCATCATCTGGCGCGGGGTTTGAGACAGGAGACGCGGACGCTTCGTCACGTTTCGCGTCTGCCGTTTCACGTCCTTCTCCACCACTTTCGTCTCGATTCTCTTCTTCCGGCTTCGGACTTTCGGCTTTCGCGGGCCACTTCAACTCGCCCCATGGCGCATCTGACGGGCCGATGGCGAAGGAGGTCGCGCCGGAGGTCTTCACCGCGAACGGCTCAAGAGGTTCACCGTCAACCGTCACGCCGGCGTCAGACGCCTCAATGCTGACGGGCTCGGACGGAAGCGTGGGGTCGGCCAGCACGATGTCGCAGTCATCGCCCTTGCCGAGCGTGACGGCAACGCCGGAGACGAGCGCGATCTCCGCGCCCTTGTTCGGCCCCTCGACTATCTTTAGAAGAAAATTCATTTTAGATTTTACACGTTACATTCTACACGCTAAAGTTTCAGCCTCCCGAGCGGTTGGATGTTGATCTCTGCGCTCAACTCCTGGAACGACAGAACCGGCAGTTCGTAGTAGTCCTTCTCGATCATCTTGCGGAAGTAGCGGCGGATGTCGACCGAAACGATGATGACCGGCTTCTGCGGAATTTTCGCGAGATCGCCGATGGTGCGCTTGACGACGGCGAGGATGGACCGCACCGTGGCCGGATCCATCGCGAGATAGCTTCCGCCGGAGGTCTGGCGCACGGACTTCCGGATCTTCTCCTCGAGCGAAGGATCGAGAAGGTAGGCGGCGACGATGTTCTGCCCGCCCGAGAACTTGTAGGAGATGTAGCGGGAGAGCGAGGAGCGGACGTATTCCACGAGCAGCACGGCATCCTTCTCCTTCTGTCCCCACTCGATGAGCGTCTGCGTGATGCGCTTCAGGTCGCGAATGCAGATCCCCTCCTGCACAAGGCGCTGGAGAACGTCGGTGATCTTCTGGAGCGGCAGCACGCGCTGCACTTCCTTGACCAGCTCCGGCGCATCCTTCTCCATGTGGTCGAAGAGGAGCCGCGTCTCCTGAAGCGAGAGGAACTCGTGCGCATAGCGCCTGAGCACGCTGGAGAGATGGAAGGAGAGCACGCCGCCGAGATCGAGCGACCGGACGCCGGCCTCGTCGAGCTTGACCTTGTCCCCTTCCTTCACCCAGCACGTCTCGTAGCCGTTGAGGAACTGCTTGCCGCCCTCGAACGCGACACCGGCGGCGGACAGGTTCTCCGGCTCCTCGAGCGCAAAGACAAACCCCTTCCGGAGCGCGCCTTCCGAGACCGGCACCTCGTTGACGAGAATGCGGTAGCGCCCCTCTGTCATGGCAGGGTTGAGCGAAAGATTGATTCCCGGAAACGGCACGCCAAGGTCGTGGTAGAGCGCGCGACGGACGGACATGATCTGTTCGTTGAGAGCCTCGTAGGAAAGCGCCCCGCGGATATCGGCATCGATATCAACCGTCAGCGGCGTCACCATCGAGAAGTCGTCGCCGTCCTTGCGCTTCGGGCGCGGCGCGGCGCCTTCCGACGGCGCGGCGGCGGCGAGCGGATCCTCAGCCTTCGCGGCTTTTGCGGCGGCGATCTTGGCCCGCGCGATAAGACTCCATCCCACAAGCGCGACAAACGCCGCGAGCCCGAAGATCTGGATCTTCGGGAAGCCAGGGATGAGACCGATCGCCACCAGCATCACCGAACCGAGCAGGACGGCCTTCGGCTGCGCGAAGAACTGATTGATGATGTCCTGGCCGAGCGGCTTGTTGTCCACGTCTCCCACGCGCGTCACGATGACGCCGGACGTGATCGAGACGAGCAGGGCCGGAATCTGCGAGACGAGACCGTCGCCGATCGTGAGGATGCCGTACTTCGTGATGGCCCAGCCGATCTCCTTGCCGTTCATGAACACGCCCACGCAGATGCCGCCGACGATGTTGATGGCGGTCATGATGAGCCCCGCGATCGCATCGCCCTTGACGAACTTCATCGCGCCGTCCATCGCGCCGTAGAGCTGGCTCTCCTTCGCGAGCTCGTTGCGGCGCTGCTTGGCGGTATCCTGGTCGATCGCGCCCGCACGCATGTCGGCGTCGATGGACATCTGCTTGCCGGGCATCGCATCGAGCGTGAACCGGGCCGCGACCTCCGAGACGCGCTCGGCGCCCTTGGCGATCACGACGAACTGCACAATCGTGATGATGAGGAAGATGACGGCGCCGACGATGAAGTTTCCACCCACGACGAAGTTGCCGAACGTGTAGATGATCTCGCCGGCATCCGCCTTGAGGAGGATGAGACGCGTCGTCGTCACATTCAGGGCGAGCCGGTATAGCGTCGTGAAGAGCAGCATTGACGGAAACGTCGAAAACGCCAGTGCGCGCGGCAGGTAGAGCGAGAGCATCAGCATCACCGTCGAGATCATCAGGTTGATGGAGATGAGCAGGTCCACCATCGGCGTCGGCAGCGGGATGATGAGAAGCCCGATGATGCAGACCACAAGGAAGGCCAGCACCAGGTCGCCGAACCGGGAGAACACGCTGGAGAAATTTGTAAATCTGCTGAACATCAAATTCGTGCCTTTCATGTTTCCAGCAGGGACATCCTGTAGCGCTCAAGCAGGTCGGTGTCGGACAGGAGCGTCTCGATCTCCGCCGCCGCATTGTCCGCCGCCGGACTGCCGCGATCCTTCAGCGCGCGCATCGCCGAACGCGCCGTCTGCGCAAACCCGCTCGGCGTCCGCAGGACCGCCGAGTTTCCCGCGACGAGCGCACGCATGACCTCTCCGCCGACCGACCGGTCCGGGAACAGTTCGTCGATCGCCTGCGTCACGGTCGTGGAGCCGGGCAGAAGCGTCTTCTGCGGCTGCCCCGCGACCGGGGAGTCCATCACCTCGGCGTAGCCCGCCTGGCCGATCCCCGTATCGAACCTCAGTGGTTCCGTCGTCCGAGAGACGTTCAGGCTCATGCGGCACCTCCAAACTCAAGTGCGACGCGCCACAGGAGGGCAAACGCCGCGTTCAGGGACGGAAGCGTCACATCACGGTCGGCGAGCCGGACGGCGAACACGGCGCGGCCCGACCTCGCAAGGTAGCCGGCGCGCAGCCGGAAGCCGAAGCGGGCCTGTGGATGCGCGTATCCGAGGAGCCGTCCGGCGGTGGACGCGTCGATCCGCGCCGGAACGGTCATCGCGACGTAGAGCGCGTCGAACGCATACTCGAAGCGCAGGACAAGGCCGTTCTGGAACGAAAGCGCCGCAATGCCCCTTTCGCTGAGCGACAATGAACCCAGCCCGGCCGACTGGCCGAACGCGCTCACGGCTGAATCGATCCATGTCGGCACCGTCATGCCGTTGCCTCCTCTTCTTCATTCTCTTCGGCGATGAGTCCGTCTAAATGCTCCTGCGCCGCATCAACAAGCCGCTGCCGGTCGCCCTCCTTCGCGAAGAGGCGCGGTGAGAGACGCCGGAAGAGGCGCGTCAGCTCACGCGTGAAATCCATCCGCGCGAGCAGCCCCGCAAGTCCGCACTCGCCCTCGAACGCGGCGATCGCGCCAGCGACAACGAACGCCTGCTCCGTGAGATCCACCACGCGCCCCGTCATCTGCTCGCCGTTCAGACGGCAATTCTCGCCGAACTCGCGCCCCATGCGCGTCGCAAGCCTAGTGAACTCCTCCAGAATCGTCTGAAGACTCTGCACGCAGCCGAGATCCGTGAGGATGCGTCCGAGCGCCGCGGCCTCGAGGGACGGCGCGGACGACGAAAGGTCCTTGCCGCAGCCCGCGATCAGAAACGAGATCGCCTCGGCAAGATGCCCCGGCCCGCGCGCGGCCAGAAGCGAACGGAAGCAGTCCTGCGGATTCGTGAAGCCAACGACCTCGCTGCGGTACAGATCGCGCAGCTCCTGCATCTGCTCGGGGGTCGTGGCACGCGCGTTGACCTCCTCCGCGAGATTGATGCCGGCCCTGATCTCAGGACCCTTTGCCTCCGAAAGCGTCGCCTTGGCCTGCCGAACGAGCGCCGCTAGATCCTCCTCGCCCGCACCGAACGCCTGCTCGAGAATGTCGAGCATGGCAAACTGGTGTGACGGATCCGTCGAGCCGCGCGCAAGCTCCTTGAGAAGTTCCTGCGCATCAGGGAGGTTCCCCGCGGCCGAGGCAGACCGGAGCCCCTTCGCCAGACGCGTGATGAAGTCGCTGCCCGGCATGTCGGGCATCATCGACATCCAGGTCTCGATGGCCTTGAGGAGCGCAGACCTCGGTCCCTGCATTTCGCCGAGCCGACGTTCGCCGACGCGCTTGGCCGTCTTCTCCTCGAACTGGAACGAAAGCTCCTCCATCGAATCCATCAGCTCCGCCATCGGATCAGCCTCGACCACCACCGCCGTGCCCATCAGCTCGCCGCGCGCGACGGACTGCGGCTCCGCCTGACGCATGAGAGAGGCAACGTCGATCCGCTCTGCGCCCGCCGCGTATGTCTGCCGGAGTATCTGTGCCGCATCAAGCGCCATAAGGCCTCCGGTAGAAGCTTGGAAGTTTGCAGGGGTGGAGGTCGTGGGCATGAGCCCCTTCCACCCAAACGACTGACGGACCATGGAAATGGAGCAGCAGATTCTTGGGTCCGCGCGGCAGAAGGATGTCCCAAAGGCCAATCTTCGGACAGAATCCCGTCGGACGATTCCCCGTCCACGCCACGATGGACTCCGGCCGCACGGAAAGCGTATCGCCATCCGCCACCTGAAGACGCGCCGTGCGCGACGCCGTGGCCATGACGACCCAGTTCTCACCAAACACCGTCACGCAGAGCGAACCCTTGAGGCTCATCGGAATCATCTTCACCACCTCCGCACCTGTACGGGCAGCGGCGGGTGCAACGAGCACCTTGGCGGACGCGGCGGAAATCGGCGCGGCGCAGGGGATATGCGTAAGGAACGGGCGTCGCGCATCTGCGCATTTGGCGGCACCCGTCGTCTCTACGAGGTCAAGGATCGAACGGTCGCGGAGGAAGAAACCCTTGCGACGGCGACGGACGGCGGAACCGAAGAAAGCCGTCGGCTGGCCGCGGCCCATCAGCCACGCGCCCGCCCCGACTTCGGCGAATCCGCCCTCTATCTTCACCGGCTCCTGCATCACGGTTCCTTGCTTTTCCGCTTCTCCTCTTCCAGCTTTTCCTCGGCGTCGAGCTTTGCGCGTTCGGCCTTAGCCTGCTCCTTCCAGTCGCGAATATCGTTCTCAAGCCGACTCTTCTCGCGTTTGCGGTCGAACTGGCGCATTTTCTTGCCATGCTCGATCTCGGCCTTGCGGCGCTTCAGGTAGTCTTCCTGCTTCTCCTCGCGACGCTCACGGTTGTCCTTGCGCTCCAGATCGCGCCGCTCGCGTTCTTCGTCGCTGGCCTCCGCATCATCCTGCATCTGCTCGGCCTCCGTCACATCCCGCAACCGTGTCGCCTGGAGGCGGGCGAGCGTCTCCTGGTCGATGTCCACGACATGCGGCGTGATCACGAACATCCGCTGCACCGTCTCCTTGCGCGTCGATTTGCCGCCGAAGATCCATCCGATCCACGGAATGTCACGGAGATACGGAATGCCCCAGCCGGCATCCTCCTCGATGTCGCGCAGATAGCCGGCGAGCATGATGGACTCGTCCACGAACATCGCCGTCTGCGTGGTGAGCGTGGAGGAACGCTTCATTGGCATCGCATCGACGGTGATCGACTCAAAGCCGCCGTCATCCAGCTCCAGCGACAGCCACACCTGATCAGGGACGTTCGTGGCGGCAGACGGCAGTATGCGCGGCTTGATCTGGAGCCTCGTACCGGCCGAGACCTCCTCCAACGATGCCACCTCCGTCCCGACGACCTTCGCATGGTAGCTTTGCGAATCGCTCATCTCGGCCGCGAGGTTGTTCACGGTCAGGAGCGACGTACGGGATATCGACCGGGCCTTGCCCTTCTCGCGCAACGCCGTGATCGAAGACGCGAGCGCGTAGGCGGAATGGATGTGCGTGAGCGCGCCGGCGAGGCCCTTCCCGCCGATGTTCTGCGGGCTGAAGATGTTGGCGGCGTTCTGTCCCGCCCCGAAGTCGGAATGTCCGTGCCGCGTGTTGAACGCAAGCGACAGCTGCCAGTCAAGCGCATCCTTCTTCGAAAGCTCCACCACCGTGACGTCGATCTCCACAAGCTTCTGCGGCACATCCAACTGACGGATCAGCTTCTCGTACATCGGCATCCGGGAAACGACATCGCGCACGATGACCGCGTTCAGGCGGTTGTCGGGACGTATCACCGGGCGGTACTCCGACATCTTCGTCGCCTCAAGGCGCGACAGCTCGTTGGTCAGCGCCGCTTCGCGCACGCCCTCCCGGCTGCCATTCGACATGATCTCCTCAAGAATGCGCGCAACGCCACGCAGCTGGAGCGAGGATTCCGGGCTGTTCGCCGAAAAAGAGACGTCATCCGCCCACGTGTACACGAGCGGGAAGATCCGCGCCTCGATTTCGTTGAAGGTCCGCTTCTCGCGCAGACTGTCGGCCTTTGCGATCATCTCCGCGACGAGCGCCACGTAGCGCGGCGGCCCCGCCACCATCACCAGCTCGTCGTTCGACGTCGTTTTGAGCGGAAAGCGCCGGTCCTCCACGCCCAGCTCCGCCAGCATCTGCCTCACCTCGCCGGCCTTCATGTACTTGAGATCCACGAGCATCGTGGCGATCTCGCTCGCCCCGTAAACGTAGAGCGCCGCGCCGTCATAATACCACATCAGGTTGTGCGTCGTCGCGATCCTGTCAAGGAAATCGCTTGGAGGCACATCTTTAAAATCGCCAGAGAAACGCCCTGCAACGGAATCGGACATCACGACGGAAAGTCCCTGCGCAACCGCGAAGGTGTCAAGCGCCATGCGAAGATCCATGTCGCGCGCAACGAGCGTGTAGGTAGGCATCTTCCACGGAATGGAGGGCGCGGCGGGGGCCTCCGCCGCCGTCACAAGACCCGCCGCAGCCGTCATGGCCGCCAGCACTGCTATCCTGAATGATTTCATTTCAAGTCGCATCTCCCCTATGGTCTTATGACCGACTCCGATATTTCAACCGCATCGCCTTTTCCCCGTTCCTCCACGCGCGCGCACCACCAATCGCACGAGTCCGTGAACGATTCGAACAACCTCACAAGTGCCCGGTCGTCCGCACCCACGGGTGCATCCTGCCAAAGGAAAACGTTGCCTTTCCCATACGCCAGCGTCGCCTCCTCTCGGAGCATCCTTCCGGCCGCGTAGGCGGCGAGCGCAGGAATCATTGATTCGTCCCCCGTCAATACGATGGAAAGAACGATGCACCCGGCAGATTCTTCGACAAAAACCTCCCTGCCGTCCACGCGCAGCGTGAAAGGCTTATCCGTGTTGGGTATCCGCTCGGGATATCCAATTGCCATCAAGAGCCGATCTGCCGCATGCCTACCCACAGAAGGCCCCGGGGTCCGTTTTGTCTCCATCTCTGTCATTTTTAAAACACTGTATTATATCAAAATCCTGTTGTCTTTGGAAAAACCTCCCCATTTCTGTTATGGCACCTCAACTCTGAAGAATCTGTTTCGAGTGTCCGGTGCAAGCGGGACGATGATCGTCGCGGCGTCATTGCCCTCAAGATAAAGCTCCGCGCCGGAAAGATCGAGAAGCGAACTGTCGCCATCGGAAATCGGAAGCGTGTCCGACGCGCGGATCCGGATACAATCCTTGAAACCGTACAGCCATGTCGCCGGCTTGGCCGTGAAGCGGAGGATGATATGACCATCTTCCACGGCGAAATCGTCAATCTTGAGCGACTCCAACGGAAGCGAATCGCCCTGCTCCGCGACCGCACCCGCTTCGTTCATCGTCACGGTGTAGCGGTAGCCGTTCGCGGCGAATGCGTGGGACGTGCCGGACGAAGAGTGCGGGCTGCCGGCGAGCAGATGCGGCGTAACCGCACCCGTGTCCCAGTTCTCCGGGAGCCAGAGATAGGCCTTGCCGTCCGCATCGGCGTAGATGCACGTCGTGCCGTAGCCCTCCGGCAGCCCGTCGAACGCGACCGCCGCGCCGGACGCGATCCCCGGAACTTCGACGCACGAGAGCGCCGCGCCGGATGCATTCACCGCCACAGTCGCCGCACCCGCGTCCGTCACCTTGACGGAACCGCCGGTGATGACAACAGTCTGCTGAAGATTCGCGCCGCCCGTTCCGATTGCCTGTCCACTGGTCGTTTCCGCCTCGACGGTTCCGCCGGAAATCACAATGTCGCCGCCCGACTGGCCGTCGCAACTGCCGATCGCGGAGGACGACCCTTTCGCCACAATCCTGCCGCCGGTTATGTTGATATTGCCGCATCTCCTCGTATTGCCCTGATATTCTCCAAGCCCGCCGATCGCCGCGCCACAGTATCCCCTGACGGCGAGATACCCGTCGCCCGCGATTGTCAGCGTGCGCCCGTACGGCACGTATATGCCGGCGTACTTGAAATTGGTGCTGTCCGCGCACGACACAAGCGAATTGGAGGACACAAGCGTCAGCGTGACGGGCTGCTGGCTCCAGATGTCGCTCAAAACAATGGGCGAATAATAGTTGTCGCGGGTGTAGCCCGAAAGATGCAGATCTTTCAGGACGAGTTCAACGGGGCCGTCCTCCGCCCTCAGGTAGATCGCCACCTTGCCTTCGTCGTTCGTGCCGGTCACGGTGTAGGTTCCCTGGTTGGTGACGTAGAGCGTCCTGTCGGCCACGTCGTAGTACCAGCCGCCGCCGGAAAGCATGCAGACGTTCTCGCCGTTGATCGTGACGTCCACGTCTTGCACGAGCGCGGTTGTCGCGGAGCCCGCGACGCCCACGAAGTACTTCGTTCCGTCGACGGTGAACGCGTAGTTGCCGCGGGAGAGCCACAGATAGATGTTCCCGGAATCGTCCGCGCAAATGTTGGATACGTCATAGTAGGCCGGCAGCCCCGTTATCTCCACCGCCTTTCCTGCCGGAAGATTCGCGACTTTCACGCGGTCGAGGAGCGCGCCGTCGCTATTTACCGCGGAATTGGAATCGCGCATGTTGACATTGCCGCCCGCGACGAGCGCACCGGAAATCGAATCGATGAAATCCTCCGGCGTCGTTGCGACGATGTTGCCGCTCCTGATGACAACATTGGAAACAGCTTGATACATCCCTGCGCTCGCGCCTATTCCGGGATAGCTCCAGTCGTCCCCGCCGCCGCCGGCCGCGTGGAGCCAGCCGTCGCCGCCGATGGAAACGCACGATTCGTACGGCACTTCGAGCGCCGCGCAGTACTTGCCGGCGGCGAGCGTGTTCGTGCCGGTGAACTCGACGGACACCGTCGCGTTCGAGGCGACCGCGAACGGCGTCTGGCGGTTCCCGGTCGCCTTGAGGCAGAGATTCGAGAATACGATGTTCGCGTCGTTTTCGACGCGGCAGCGCACGATGCCCTCAGTGTTTGTTCCGGAAAGCGTCGCGTCGCCCGCAATCGAAAGAGTGCCTTTGGCCGGATCGTACGTCCAACCCGCGCCGGAGATTTCATAGACATCGACGCCGTTGACCAAGACGCCCGTCGGGAGGAGCTCTTCGAGCGTTCCGCCGCTTTCCGTCGCTTTCAACAGGTACCTGACGGATTCGATCGAGGCATTGTAAACCCCGGGAGCGATCCAGAGATGCACGGCCCCGGCATAGTCCGCGTAGATGTCGTTCGTGCCGTAGCCGTCGATTTCAAGATCGACACGGGCGTTCGCCGCATAGCCGGAAAGGCTCGACCTGTACACCTGGGCGCCCGCGCCATCCACCGGAATGTTCGGCGTATCGGAAGCCTTGGACTCTGTGAAGAACGTATTGCGACTGGTTCTCCTCCGCGACATGATGCTGCCGCCGGTTATCGAGATGGAATAGCCATTCTTCGTTTTCGACGAATACCCGTCGCCGATCAGTGCCGCGTATTTTGTGGAGACCTCTATGTCACTCTCGGCGACGACCGTCCCGCCGGAGATTTCGATTCGGCATCCCGCGGAGTCCGACGAATCGCCGCCGCCGATTCCCGCGCCGCAGTACGAACTGAAGAGCTCGGTGCACGTTCCGCCGATCGCCGTCACCCTGCCGCCGGTGATAGAGATGTCGCCGCACGTACCCTTGTAGCCGCTTCCGATTCCCGCGCCGTCATCTATGCCGTACGCGTTGACCACGCCGCCTTCGATGCGGATCGTCCCCGTGCCTCCGCCCCGGTTGCCGCCGATGCCCGCCCCGTCGGTGCCGCCCGTCGCCGTGAGCGCCGCGTTTTCCTCGAGATTCGTGACGACGAGCGTGGCGGTTGCACCCACGTTCAACGCGGCATAGTCGCGGGAGGACGATGCATCGAGCGTGTTCGCGCCGGCGAGACGCACCGTCACCGTGCCGTTCGAAACCGCAAGCGGCGAGGCGGAGGAGGACTTGAGATACAGGTTGGAAACGGTGAACGCGAACGACCCGCCCGTACCTCCTTCATCCTCTGCTATCGGAGATGCGAGAATGTTGACCTGCCCCGCCGTGTTGGTGCCGGACACGACGCAGTCCCCGATCACGTACAGTCGCTTTTCGCCGTAGTCGTAGTACCACTTCTTGCCCTTCGTCTGCACGTGCGAAACGTCCAGACCGTCGGCCGTCACGCCGGTCAGCCACTCGTGCGCGGTCGTGTCCGCGCCGCCGACCGTCGCCGCATACGGCTCCCCTCCGACATAGAAGACGTGAGAGCCGTCCGGGAGCCAGAGATAGACCTTCCCTTCCTCGTCCGCGTAGATTTCAGAATTCTCTCCGTAGCCGTCGAGGTATTCGACGCTGACGAGTTCGTTTGTCTTGCCCGTCTCGACCGTCACGCACCAGACGCGCGTCGTTCCGTTCGACGGCGCGGGCGAAACGTATTCCGCCGAGGCCGTGCGGTTCAGCGCATGGACGGACGCACCCTTGATCGTGAGCGGATAGACGACGGGCACGGGATTGTCGCACGCGCCGATGCCGATGTCGTCCGTCGTACTGTAGCCGTAGATGCTTTCGCCTCCCGTCGCCACGACCGTTCCGCCCGTGATGCTGATCGCCGCGTGCTGGTTGTACGCCTTCCCCGAACCGATTCCCGCGGAGCCGGCGCCGCCCGTCGCCGCGATGCGCCCACCGGATATCGCGATCCGGCAAAGCGCCGTGTTGGCGCTCGAGTAGGACGAGCCGACAATCACGATTCCGCCGCCGATTCCGGCGCCGCCGTTCGATCCGCCCGTCGCGGACACCTCCCCGCCGCTGATCGAAATCGTGTATCCGTGCGCGGCCATGCCGCCGCCGATACCGGCGCCCGACATTGCGCTTGTCGCCGTCACCTTGCCCCCCGCGATCTCGATTTCGCCGCCTGAATGCGTCCATCCACCGCCTATGCCGGCTGCGCGTTCACCGCCCGTCGCAGACACATCGCCGCCGAGTATGCGGATCATCCCTTGCCTCAGCGTCGCCGCGTCGCCTTCGTCAGATCCGCTTTCCGAGAAATATCCGCTGCCGATTCCCGCACCATACGCACCGCCTGTCGCCACAATCGCGCCGCCGAGAATCTCGATCGAGCCGTGGCTCTCGATCCTGCCGCCGCCGATGCCCGCCGCATAGTCCGCCCCGCGCACGGCAAGATACGGCGTCGCGTCATCGACGAGATTCGTGATCGAAAGCGTCGAGCCGTACGGCACGTTCAGGCCCGCACAACCCTCTCCCGCGCTCGCAAAACCGTTCGTGCCCGCGAGAGCAAGCTTGACGACGGCATCGGAAAGAATCGAAACGGGCGATGCCGCGGCGACGGACGATGTCGCGATCCAGAGATTCGAGACGACAGCCGAGAGGCTGTTCGTGAACACGAGACTGACGTCGCCCGCCGTGTTCGTTCCGGAAATCACGCAACCGTCGGCGAAGACTGAAAGAACGCCGGTGTCTACGGCATACGTCCACCCCTCGCCGGACTGCAGCGCGACATCCACGCCATCGACCTCGACGCCGACGGACCAGACCTCCGCCTCGGCGTCCGCGCCATCGACAATCGCGCGGAACGGCCTGTTCGCGATATTGATGTAGTATTTCCCGTCCGGCAGCCAGACGTAGATTTTGCCTTCGTCGTCCGTCACCGCGCCAGAAAGCGAATAGCCGGCGAAATCGGTCATTGCCGCGCCGATGTCGAAGTTCGCGCGCCCGACCGGAACCGTCACGCAATAGACATTCTCACCTGAGTCGTTCTTCGCGGCGGGTGCGACTTTCGCGCTCGCGGCGTTGAGCGAGCCGCCGGACACTGTCGTGCGTCCGGCCGACGTCCCGCCCTGCCCGGCGCCGATATCCTTGCCGCCGCTGCCACTGTGCGCGACAACCGTTCCGCCCTGCTGCACGTAAAAACCCGACGCGCCGTTTCTGCCGCCGCCGATGCCCGCCGCGCCGTCACCGCCTTGCGCCGTCACGATGCCGCCGGTGATTTCACACGCCCCTCTCAGCGCGGCGCCGCCGCTCTGCCCGCCGCCGATGCCCGCGCCGCCCGCGCCGCCCGTCGCTACGACGACGCCGTTCGTGATCGTGACGGCCGCGCCGTAGCAGTTGTTGCCGCCGCCGATGCCCGCCGCGCCGTTGCCGCCCGTCGCCGTCACCGAACCGCCGTAGACATACGTCCGGATGCCGTCCTGCCCGCCGCCGCCGCCGATGCCCGCCGCGCTACTCCCGCCCGTCGCGACGATCGTGCCGGAATGGATGACGACAGACGACATGTCGGCCACCTCGCCGCGTCCCATGCCGATGCCTGGCCCCTGGCCCGTGGCCTCAAGATAGCCGTCGCCGGTGAAGTTGAGTTCGGTCATCTGGAGCATTTCCACGCCGCACCACGCGTCGGACGAAACGCCGTGCAGAATGTTCGTGCCCCTCAGCTCTACCGTAAACGTCGCCTTTTGTCCGCTTCCGACGGAAACCGGCGAGACCTCCATCGCGGCGTTCGTCATGACGAGATTGTCGAAGACGAGCGTCGTGCGGCTTGTCTGCGCCTGGAACGTCACTGCCGGACCGCCGTTCGTGCCGCTCAGCACATAGTCGGTGGCGGCAAGAAGCCGCACGAGACCGTCCTCGTTGAGCCAGCCGTCGCCCCTGAGCCGCGCGGCGTCGCGGCCGTTGATGCTGACGCCCGTCGGATCGTAGTTGAGCGCCACCGCTTCCGCCCCGTCCACTATGGCGATCTTCTCGCTCGTCGTCGTGCCGTCGGAGACGCTGAACCAGTAGTCGCCGTCAGGGAGATACAGATAGACTTCGCCGTATTCGTTCGCGTAGATGCCCTGCGTGTCGTAATTCTCCAGACCCTCGATGTTGGCAATGTCGATTTTCGCAAAACGCGGCAGACCGTCAATCGTCACGCAATAGGCATTGGTGAGAACGCCGGACGAAGTCACTGCGACGGGATTCTGAATCGTCGCGTCAATCGTGCCGCCGGAGACGACCATCTGCGACGGAATCTCCCCCGTGCCCAACGTTCCGCCCGCGTATTCGAAGGACGGCACGCCGTCCGCGGCATACAACGCGCCGCGACCCGCCGGCGCAAGCTCCAGCCGGTCGGCGCGTATCTTGACGCCCCGCGTCGCAGCGCAAACAGACACCTGCCGCTCGGCGTTCGTTCCGGACACGACGTATTCTTTCGCCGCGTTGAGGCTCAGAACCTCTGTCGTGCCGCTGTAGCTCCAGCCGTCGCCGCTGCATGCGCCGATATCGACACCGTCCACCAGAATGCCCACCGTGAAGGTCGCCGTCGCCACGCCGCCGTTCACCTCCGCATGGTACGCATATCCGCCGACGGTGAAGTCGTACGAACCGTCCGGCAGATAGAGATAGGTCATGCCTGTCGCGTCCGAAACGGTCGTGCCGCGCGAATACGCGGCATCGATCCCTTCGACCGGCAGACGCTTCCTGGCCGGCAGCGCGACCACCTCCACGCGCCAGCACGTCACGCCGTTGACCTTCCGGCTCTCGGGCGCCTCGTAGTCGTCCGACACATGCGTGATCGTATTGCTCGCGGCGCTGAGCTCAAACGTCATCTTGCCGCCCGGGATGTTCGGGCTTTCAATCTCCACGTTGCGCACCACGTTCGTCGCCTCGCCCCAGAGGCAGACCGCGCCGCCGTCGTCCGCCAGCAGACTGGCGTCGCTGTAGTGCGGCCAGAGTTCATCCGTGATCTGAACCACGTCGCCGGAACCGAGCCCGTCGATCACGGCAAAGACGAGCCGCACGTCGTTCGAGTTCACGGGGCCGGGACACGGGTTGTAGTTCGCCACGACCGCATCCTTCGGGCGGACGCTGCACGCGCCGTCGATGACGATCGACTTGCCCTTCGTCACGTCGATCGTGTTGCCGCTCGCCGTCACGAAGTCGCTGTACGCGCCCTTGCCTCTGGCCGCGAGCACCGTTCCGCCCGTCACGCGGAACGTCCCATTCGTGAGGTAGATGTCCTTCCCCCAGCCGCCGCCGATGCCGCAGCAGCCATTCCCGCCCTGCGCATCGACGTAGCCACCGTTGACCGTGATGGACGCCACACCGCCGCCAAGCCCGCCGCCGATGCCGGCGCCGCCGCCGGATTTCCCCTCGCCACCGATGGCATAGACAAAGCCGCTGTTGATGGTGATCGCGCCCGCGCTCTCGAATCCGGTGCCGCGCGAGCCGATGCCCGCGCCGCACCATCCGCCGATCGCCGTGAGGGTCCCGTCACCCTCGATCGTCAGCGACGCGCCCGCCGGGACCTCGATGCCGGCGGTGTACTTTGAACCGATTTTGGAAACGGTGCTGGCGTTCGGATTGTAGACACACTCGACCGTGCTCTCGTCCACAAGCGTCAGCGTGCATTTGTTCGAGACGACGAACGGAGAGAGATAGTCGTAGGGCGTCTTGAGCGTCAGTTTCTGGATCGTCAGGGCCACGTCAGTGCCGTTCGCGACGATCCGGATCGTTCCGTTGGTGGAGTTGCCGCTAATCGTGTGACTGCCCGAGCGGAACGTCATGTTGCCGGTGTCGCCGAAGTAGTCCCACCCCGTCCCGGCGGCGTCAAGCCCGCCCACGACAGGTTCGCCGTCCACCGTGATGACGTCGCGGGAGAACTCGTATCTGCCGTTGTCGTCGATCTTGTACCCCCACGACCTCTTCGTCTCCGTGCCGTCGCCGTCAACGACCGTGACGGTGATCGTGTGCAGAACCCAATCCGTCGATTCGAGCCACAGCACGAGGTTCCCGCGCTCGTTCGTCCAGAGGTCGTGGCACGGCCGTTCCTCTCCGTCGACGACGATGCGCGTGACCGGACTGTTGGCGAGGCCGTGGTCGAACGTGACGGGAAAGACCGCGTTTCCGGCTTCGTTCTTTGCCGACGGCGAAACTTTGTCCGCCGTCGCGTAGATCGCGGCCCAGCCGAACGTGTTCTGCGCCCAGGAGGCGTTGCCGGAATATCCCGCGCCGATGGCGGATGCCTTCGACCCGGCCGTCGGGAACACGGTGCCGCCGGTGATCGTCACGTTCGCGCACCCCCTGTAGCCGCCGCCGATCGCCGCGCCGTACTGTCCGCCGCGCGCCGTGACGATGCCGCCCGAAATCGTGATGTCGCCGGACAGCGCAAACGTCTGTGCGCTGCCGATGCCCGCCGCGTTCGCGCCGCCAATGGCCGTTATCGCGCCGCCGGAAATGTTGATCTCGCCCGATATCGCGCCGTACGAGCCGCCGCCGATGCCCGCCGCGTTCTTGCCGCCCTGCGCGCGCAGGCTGCCGTCGCCGTCGATGTTGATCGTCCGCCCCGGATACACGGCGATGCCGGGACAGTTGGCGCCGCTCGTCAGCCGGTTGTCGCCCTCGACGGTCAGGTTCAGCGTCCGCCCGTCCTCGATCCACATCGCGCACTTGTTCTCCCAGCTCGACGTGGTCAGCGTGAGATTCGAAATCGTGAGCGACGTATCGGCCCGGATGTCGATGCCGGCATTGCCGTAGCCCGTGACGACGTGCGGCCCGGCATCGGTGATCACCAGCGTCGCTTTCGTGTTGTTCGTGACGCTGCCGTCCGATCCCGTGAGCGTGGCGTACCATCCCTTGCCGTTCAGGTGCGCGATGTCCTCGCCGTCGATCTCGATGTGCAGCGGATAGAAGACCGACGCGACGCTGTGCCGGCTTTCCACATAGCTGATCCAGAGCGTGTCGCCGGCGGTCAGCGAAGCGTTCAGGCGTTTTCCCCACTCGTAGCCGCCCGTCGGCAGCCAGAACCAGGCGTAGCCGTCGGCGCCCGGATAGACGGCGTCGTGGATGTTGCCCTCGATGCGCTGCAGATACATCACGCTTTCACTGAGTTCAGGCATTCTGACGCTCCACACCTTTTCTCCCGTGGCCGTGGAGATGAAGTTCGCGCTCTTGCCGAGGTTGTTCTGCAAGCCGTTGTTCTCGGAAAGTCCGCGTCCGGGACGGAATCGGGCGAACCAGTTGGCGTATGTCTCGATGTAGATGTCGCCGCAGGACGAAGCGCCCTTGTCGAGGCCGATGTCCGCCGCGCCGTCGCCGCCCGTCGCAGTTAGCCATCCTTCCGTTTTGAGCGTCAGCGTCGCGCCCGTCGCCACGCTCACAGACGTGCGGCCATCGGCGCCCTCGAGACTGCACTCGCCGCCATCGGCGACTTCGAGCGTCAGGGAAGCGCCGGACTGCACGGTTATGGGATGGTACCCTTCGCGATTTCCCGGCGACATCGCGAGCGTTCCCGCGACCTTTACCGTGCAATTCGCGGCGCTGACGAAAATCGGCGCGAAGCCGTGCAGATCCTTTCCTGCGATTTCGTATGTCGAATCCGCCCCCGTGATGTCGATGCGACCGCTCTCGGCCGAATAGCTCCAGCCGGTGGCGGAGGCGTCGGTCCCCTCGTTGACGGCGACGCCGTTGATGGTCAGCGCCACTTCATCAAGCGATTCGTGATCGTTCACCTCCCACCCGGGATAGAGCGTGAGATCGCCGGGATGCGTCCACAGCGAAACCGTGCTCGCGCCGTTCGCGTCGTAATATCGCGTCCCCGTGCCGTTCTCGCCCGTGTACCAGCCCGTAAAAATATAGCCGTAGCGCGACGCCGTCGGGCCATTGGGCAACGCGAAGCCGAATTTGGTCTGAACCGTGCTGGAGAGACGCCAGGAGTCATTGAAGGTGATGGTGTATTCGATCGCCGCGTTCGACTCGGCCGGTGTTGTCGAGGAAGTTCCGGAGACTGTCGCCGACGACGACTTGTACACCGTGCCGTCTGAGCCGGCGGAACCGCCCGAACCGCCGCTGCCGCCATTGCCGCCGGTGCCGACGAACCATCCGTCTTCGCCGTCGGTGCGGGTCCCGCTCCCGTTCGCGCCGCCGGAGCCGCCGCCGCCGTGCCCGCCGTTGGCGGACCGGAAGGTGTAGCCCTGCGTCGTCCTGTAGCGGCTGCCTTCGCCGCCGCCGCCGCCCGCGCCGCCGCCGCCCGCGCCGCCGCCAATCGCGGTCGCCGCATAGCCGGAACCGCCGCCGCCGCCGCCGCCGCCACCGCCCGCGCGGTAGGAAAGCGTCCAATACTCCTTGTCCTTTTCGCCGTTCGATCCTGAATCGCCGCCGCTCGCCCCTTTGGTGCCGCCGGTCGCGGTCACCTGCACCGAACCGAGGAAATAGATTGTTCCGCAGTCGTTGCCTTTGCCGCCGGAGTAGCCGGCATAGCCGTTGTAGCCCCTGCATTGCCAGTCGCCGTTCGTGTCGTGCCAGTTCGAGGCGTTTCGCGGTTCAGACCGCCCGGCTCCGCCAGAACCGCCCTTGCCGCCGATGCCCGCGCCTGCGCCGCCGCCGCCGTCGCCGCCGTCGCCGCCTACTCCGGCCCGCCCCCAGTCGTCGTGCGGTTTTCCGCTGCCGTCAACATTCGCATTCTCTCCGCTCCCGCCGCCGCTGCCGCTCGCGCCAGTGCCGCCCGTTGCAGCAAGCGTTCCTCCGCCGACGACGATCAGGGTTGAACTTGACGGGACCTCCAGCCCGGCGCCCGCGCCAGTGGCCCCGGAACCTGCGCCGCCCTTGAGCGTCAGTTTTTTTCCGGCGGGGATGTAGAGAACCGCCGTCGCGTTCTCGTTCACCGTGTACGCACTCTGACCCGCACCGGCGGTTACGGAGATGTCGTCGGCGATGATGTAGATGTTCCCGTCGGCGAGCGTCTTGTGCCCGC